>QLUC01000049.1 GCA_018725275.1 Bacillota bacterium
CCACTGTCAAGCAAAATGTCGTCGTGGTCGTCGGGCAGTGGTTGTCTGCTTGCTATCAATTTTTTCTCGCCACTGGAGGGTTGCAATACTAGTGATAACCCCGACCTTGACAAATGGTACAGAGTAAATTGTTCCCAGGTAGCGCCGGCACAAAAACCGGCGACCTCGGCGGTCCTTGGGGGTCCTTGGGTTACGAACCGAAGGTCGCGAGGGTCGCGAAGGTCGGCGTGCCATGTCACGCCGCTACCTAGGAAACTGCCGCGCCGGTAGATGGGGCGTTGTAGCGCCGGCACACGAGCCGGCGACCTCGGCGGTCCTTGGGTTACGACGGGGGAGGGTCGGCGTGCCATGTCACGCCGCTACCGAGTGAAACTTTTGTCGCTTGCGCCCGTATTATAGAAAAGTGCTTTCAATTGTATGGTCAATTCGTATACAATTAGATAAAGGCATACGGAGGAGGAGATATGGTGCTCTTTCAGGCCAGGAAGATGCTCATTGCTGTCTGTTTTGTGGTGCTCCTTGTTCTGCCTGGTGTCGCGCCGCCTGTTGCCTCGGCTTCGACACAAGAAATTGTCTATGTCATCCCTCTGCAGGGCACGGTCGATGCCAGCATGGAGCGCTACCTCACGCGGGCCTTCGCCGCGGCGAAAAGCAGCGGTGCCATGGCCATCATCCTCGAAATCGACACACCCGGTGGGTTGTTGAGCTCGGCCTTTGCCATCAGCGACCTCATTTGGGCCTCGCCCGTGCCGATTTACTCCTATGTGCGCTTCAATGCGCTATCGGCCGGCGCCTTTCTCGCTCTCTCCTCGCGGGCGCTGTACATGGCACCGGGCAGCGTCATTGGGGCAGCTGAGCCGCGCCGCATGGACGGGCAGGCCGCCGATGAAAAGGTGCTTTCGGCCTGGGAGGCCAGGATGAGGGCAGTGGCCGAAAGGCAGGGCAAGGACCCGGAACTAGCCGCGGCCATGGTGCGCATGTCTATTGAAATCGCAGGGCTTGACACGCCCTCTACGCTCCTCACCTTGACCTACAGCCAGGCGCAGGAACGGGAATTAGCCGATGGCATTTTTGATTCCGTGGAAGCACTCCTCGCTGAGCTAGACATGGCGGATGCAGCGGTGCGAACCGTGCCGCTGGCCCCTGCCGAAATGCTCGCCCGCTTTTTAACTCATTCCATTGTGGCCACGCTCTTTCTCACCATCGGTATAGCCGCCCTTGCAATTGCGGTCTCGACGGGTGACTTTGCAACCGGCAGCCTTGGTTTGCTGGCCTTCGCTATGTTCTTTGGCGGTCACATTTTCGCCGGCCTAGCCGGAAGGGAGGTCATCGTCTTGTTTGCCGCTGGAATTACCCTGCTCATCATCGAGGCCTTTGTGCCTAGCTTTGGCATTATCGGGCTTACGGGCACCGCCGCCGTTTTCACCGCGGTCGCTTGGTCCGCCGCCACCACCGGGCAAGGACTGCGCATGCTCGCGGTAGCGCTGGTCGTGGCTTTCCTCGTGGTCATCATTGCCCTAAAGTTTCTCAAGCGAACCCCAATCTGGTCGCAGATTGTCCTCAAGTATGCCGAGACGAAGGATCGCGGCTATGTGGGCCCAAGCGACACTTCGGACCTGGTCGGCAGTACGGGGCTGACCGTGACCGCCCTCAGGCCGGCTGGAATTGCCGACATCAACGGCAAACGCGTGGACGTCGTCAGTGATGGGAGCTTTATCCCGCAGTCAACTGAGGTGGTTGTCGTCAAAACCGAAGGATCGCGCATCGTCGTCCGCCCCAAACAATAAAAGGAGGTTAACAAATGGCAATCCTACCCGAAAGCCTGTTTCTCGTCGCTCTAATCTTTGTCGGCGTTTCTTTGTTCCTCAGTTTTGTCCCGCTCGGCCTGTGGATTTCGGCCCTGGCGGCTGGGGTGCCCATGGGCATCATCACCCTTGTGGGTATGCGCCTCAGGCGAGTACCTCCGGCGCGGATCGTCAACTCCCTTATTAAGGCCAATAAGGCCGGCCTTGATCTAAATGTCAACAAACTCGAGGCCCACTTCCTCGCGGGCGGCAATGTCGACCGGGTGGTCAATGCCCTCATCGCCGCGCAGCGCGCCGGCATTGACCTCGGCTTTGAGCGGGCGGCCGCCATTGACCTCGCAGGGCGCGACGTGCTACTCGCGGTGCAAGTCAGCGTCAACCCCCGGGTTATTGAAACACCCATAGTGACAGCTGTCGCCAAGAACGGCATCGAAGTGAAGGCTAAAGCCCGCGTCACGGTGCGCGCCAATATTTCGCGGCTGGTTGGGGGTGCCGGTGAAGAAACCATCATCGCCCGCGTGGGTGAGGGCATTGTCACGACCATCGGCTCTGCCGAAACACACAAGGAAGTCCTTGAAAATCCAGATATGATTTCCCGTACTGTGCTCAACAAGGGTCTTGACTCCGGCACGGCCTATGAAATCCTCTCCATAGACATAGCGGACGTGGACATCGGCAAGAACATCGGCGCCCAGCTCCAGACCGACCAAGCAGAGGCCGACAAACGCATCGCGCAGGCGAAGGCCGAGGAGCGGCGCGCTATGGCCGTAGCCAAGGAGCAAGAAATGCTCGCCGCCGTGCAAGAAATGCGCGCCAAGGTGGTCGAGGCAGAGGCAGAAATCCCCAAAGCCTTGGCCTACGCTCTCCGTGAAGGCAAGATTGGCGTCATGGACTACCTCAATATGCAAAACATCAAGTCAGATACCCAGATGCGGGAGTCCATCGGCAAAATCGGCGAGGTTAGAATGGATGACCCGTCCAAAAGATAAGGTGGTGAGAGCATGAGTCTAATCATGGAGTTGCTCCGGGCGATGATGACTGGCCTTGACGCCACGCAAAACGGCGGGCAGGCTGCGCCCTCACCCGCGTGGCGCGAACTATCGCCCCGGACCCGAAACGGTCCGCGAATGAAGCGCCCGCCACAGGCGCCGCAATCACACTTTAATGTCCCCATCGAACCGGGCCGGCTGATACTCCCCGAGGAGCCAAAGACCGCTTTACCTATGCTCCCCCCAAGGCGGGAAGAGGTGCGCCGGAACATCCAGGCGGCTAACGCCCCCCTGGGCATCATCTGGTCAGAAATCCTTGGTCAACCCCGCGCTGTAAAGCCATGGTCCCCGCGCTAAGAAAAGTAGCGCACAATGGCTCGGTACAGGGCCTCCGCTGTTTTTTGCAAGGTGGCTGGTCGTATCAAGAACTCCTCTTCCTCTGGGTTCGTCAGAAAGCCAATCTCGGCGAGCACCGCAGCGATGCTTGGCTGCCCCCGCAAGACATGAAAAGCAGCCACTTTTACCCCCCTGTCCCGCAGTTGCAGGGCACCGAGAAGCTCCTCTTGCACCAGCGCTGCTAAGCGCGCACCCAGAACATTGCCAGCGGCATGGAAGGTCTCCGTGCCGTTGGCAGTTCGTCTTTCATGGGCATTGTAGTGCACGCTGACAAATATGTCGGCCCGGCTCATGCGGCTGCGATTGACCCTGTCGTTGAGTGATACATGCTCATCGCCCTGGCGGATATCCACCACCTCGGCCCCCGCGGCGCGCAAGGGCACACTGAGCAGGTCGACAACCTGCCGCGCCAACGCTTTCTCGAGCACCCCAGTCGTCCCCACCGCCCCCGGTTGTTTCCCCCCATGCCCCGCATCAAGGGCAATAATTACGCCACGCAATTTCTGCAACGGGCCTGGCCAAGAAACGCGCAAGCCCTGTTCCCCGGCGTTAAAATCCAGCTCACGGCCCTCGGCCTCTAATTTGACGATTAGATGTCCCTCCGGTGCTTGTTCAATAATCAACCTCCGTAGCGGCATCACCCAAGACGACCCCTGTAGGGACCGCGCGCTAGGGGCAGTTCCCTCCAGCGGAGCAGCCTTCACTTGACCCGACCAATGGAGGACAAGGGATTCTCTGGCGATGGAGATTCCCGTCAACAGGCCGACTGGCAAGTACAGATGGAGAACCTCACCCTCCGTCCGCAGGCTCCCTAAAAAAGCCCGCGCCAAATCATCGAGGCTCACCCACAATCTGCCCTCGACGGTACGGTGGGCCTCGGCGAAAGTCCATTGCTGCCCATTGAGAGTGATGTGTCGACCTGTGGCGGGCACAATCAGGAGGTTGCTCAGCCACGTGACCACGGCCTGGGCCTCTGCGTTCTGCCAGACCACCGTACCGCCTATGGCTTGAAAGACGGGCCGAAGCTGTGCATACGGCGACTGAGCAAAGTACATTAAAGCCCCCTGCTCGACCACCTGTCCGTTCACCATGAGCATTGTCCTCGACAAGGTAATTCACTCCTTTCGCGTAGGGGCATCTCCCCATGCAGTATATGAGTTTTCTTGCCGAGGGGTCAGTCTACTTGGTATACTTATCAGCCACCGCCGAAGCGGCAAAAGAATGGGGCTTTACTTGCGCGACAAGGCCATTGGCCACCACCATGCCGACGACTTCACGAATAAGTTCCCGAGTGGGTCCCACATACCCTGCATCAACATGAATTTCCATGCGCAACCCCACGACCAGATTTCGCGCCAATTCTTCGCGCAAAGCAAATACCACCTCTAGACTGAGCGCAGTTTCATAGAAGAGCTTCTGCCTAAGGCTGTGCATGGACAGGTGGTGCGAATGTCGATAGAAATACCGCGCTCCTTTACCCACTCGCTGGATTATAATGGCAGTCACCATGTGTGTGCCCTGCTTCGTATGAGAATCGGTGCCAATCAGCAAACGATAATCGGCATTGTGATCCTCGCGCACATAATTCACTAAGTCGTCAACCATCTGCTCCATAGTCATCCGGCCGCGCGTCGGGCTGTTAAACACCTTGATCCCTCCTAGATGAGTTCTGCCACGATATTGGCGAGGGCGACAAAAGCCTTAACATCGAGTGTTTCCCCCCGCACATTGTCGGGCATAAGAGAACGCGCCAAGGCTTTTTCTACCACGCTCAGGGAATATTCTGTCCCGCCGAGGAGGGCATTGCGCAGCGTCTTACGCCTTTGGCCAAAGGCCGCCCGCACAACCTTAAAGAAGATTTCCTGACTGTTCAAGCCATAGAAGGCGGCTGGGTCGGCGCGCCGCTGCAAGACGACCACGCTCGAGGCCACTTTCGGGGGAGGGAAAAAAGCAGTAGCGGCAATCTTGGCCCCAACGCTAACCTCGCAGTGGTACTGTACGGCTACGGAAAGGGCACCGTAATCCCCCTTCAGCGGCGTCGCCAACATGCGCTCCGCCACTTCCTTCTGCACCAAGATAACCAACCGCTCAAAGTACAAAGGGCTTTCGAGGAAGGCCATCACTAGGGGAGTAGTCACGTAATAAGGCAGGTTCGCCACCACCTTGAAGGGCGGCGTATAGAGCGCCAAAACCTCGAACCAGTTTACCTGCAAAGCGTCCGCAAAGCAGAGGTCTACGTTCGGACAAAGGGCCAAGGTGTGGGCGAGAACCGGGGAAAGCTTTTTGTCCTTTTCGATGGCGACCACTCTCTTGGCCCGCGCGGCTAGCTCGCGCGTCAGAGTGCCAAGCCCCGGCCCCACCTCAATGCAAGTGTCACTACTCTCTATCTCGGCTAGCGCGACGATTTTCTCCAGAACATTTCTATCGACTAGGAAATTCTGGCCTAGCCCCTTGCTGGGCGAAAGGTCGAATTGTCGTAGTAGCTCCACCACACGGCTTGGCCTAGTGAGATCATTCATCGAACCATGCCCCCCGGGCAAAAGAGCGCCTCCGCATTATTGGTCGTCCTCCGCGCGAGTTCTTCAAACTCAACTCCCAAGATACCAGCCAGCGCTTCGGCCACTAAGGTGACTCTGGCCGGCTCGTTGCGCTGTCCGCGCAGCGGATGGGGCGAGAGGTAGGGGCAGTCTGTTTCTAGTAACAGGCGCTCCAGCGGCACCGCCTTAGCTGCGCGAACTACTTGCGAGGCATTCTGAAAGGTCACCGGCCCGGCAAAAGAGATAAAGCCATTTAGCCGCAAGCAGCAGAGCGCAAGCTCAGCACTACCGGAAAAACAATGCATAACAAAGCCCGCGGGATACGGCCCATGCTCCTTGAGCACTGCCAACACATCGCCATGGGCGTCGCGGTTATGCACGATAAAGGGCACCGCCAGACTCTTCGCCAGCTCAATTTGCTCGCGAAACGCTTTTTTTTGCACCTCTTTGTCCCAAGTGTTCCAGTAGTAATCAAGCCCGATTTCTCCTAGGCCCACGGCCGGCCCCGCGGTTAACCAAGCTCTTAATTGCTCTAAATTGTCCTCCCGGCACTCCGGCGCATCGTGCGGATGAATGCCCACCGCGGCCCAAACCATCTCGTGCCCGCTCGCCAACTGCACGGCCGACTGCGAGGAAGACATGTTGTAACCAACGGTCAGGATTTTAAGCACCCCGGCAGCACTTGCCCGCAGCAGAATCTCCGGCAGGTCAGGGGCAAAACGCTCGTCATTCAGATGGGCATGGCTATCGATGAGGAAACTCTTCATTTTACCTTGGACCCAAGGGCTAAACCTTGGCGCGCCGGCTCAATTAGGGACAGAAGCTCCCCGCTCGAGGCCGCTAAAACCATGCCTTGCGATTCTATGCCCCGAATTTTGGCCGACTCTAAGTTGGCGACGATGACCACCTGTCGCCCCACTAGTTCCTCCGGGCGGTAGTGCTCGGCGATGCCAGCCACCACCGTCCGCACCTCTGACCCCAAGGAGACCGTCAGTTTAAGCAGTTTATCAGCCTTCGCCACTTTTTCGGCGGCGATAATTTCTACCAGACGCAAATCTAATTGCGCAAAATGGTTGTAGGCCACGACCGGGGCGATGGGAGGCTCTAGAGTGAGAGGAGACCTAATGACTTCCGGTTCGGCCATTTGTTCGTTAGGGGTTAAGGACAAATCAACCCGCGGGAAGATGGCCGGGCCCTTTTTGACCATGAGACCGCTCGGCAAAACCCCAGGCTGCTGTGCTAACTCCCAAGTCAGCAAGGCCTCGTGCTCTGGGCCTAGGCCAAGCTGCGCCCACATGCGTCCCGGGGTACGAGGCATAAAGGGCAAGAGGAGCACCCCGACTATGCGCAGGGTATCTGCCAAATTGTAGAGGACGGTAGCCAGGCGGTCTTTCTTTCCTTCCTTGGCCAGTATCCAAGGGCTATTGTCATCAATGTATTTATTGGCCCGCGACACCACCGCCATGATGGCACCTAGGGCTCCCCCGGACTGTAGATTTTCCATTTCTTTTTCTACGAGGCCACGGGCACCGCAAGCTAGAGCCTTTAGTTCACCGTCCTGCTCCTCACGTGCTACATCCACCGGCGCGGGGAGAACACCGGCAAAGTATCTTTCGACCATGGCCACGGTGCGGCTCAACAAGTTGCCCAAATCGTTAGCTAGGTCAATATTGAGGCGATTGACGAACAAATCATGGGTAAAATTGCCGTCACTGCCAAAGGGGATGTCCTTGAGCAGGTAGTACCGTAGCGCATCCGAACCGTACTTAGCAACTAGCTCCCGCGGGGAGACCACATTGCCCTTGGATTTAGACATTTTGTCATTGGCAAAGAGTAGCCAACCATGCCCATAGACTTTCTTCGGCAAAGGCAGGTCTAGCGCCATAAGGATAATCGGCCAAATGATGGCGTGAAACCGCACAATTTCCTTGCCCATGAGGTGCAGATCTGCCGGCCAAAACTTGGCGAACTGCTCCTCATCCCAACCATAGCCAATCGCCGTAATGTAGTTGCTCAAAGCGTCTAGCCACACGTAGATGATATGCTTGTCGTCAAAGGGCACCGGTATACCCCATTTATGAGTGGTGCGCGAAACACAAAGATCGGTTAATCCGGGCTTTAGGAAATTGTTAATCATCTCATTGCGCCGGGACAAAGGCAAGATAAAGCTAGGGTTCTCCTCTAAGTGTTTGAGCAAGCGATCTTGGTACTTTGATAAGCGGAAGAAGTAACTCTCTTCCGTAACCCAGTCTACTGTCCTACCGCAATCCGGACACAGGCCCGCGGCCAGTTGGCGCTCCGTCCAAAAGGCTTCGCAACTGACGCAGTAATGCCCCTGGTACTCGCTCTTATAGATATCGCCTTGGTCGTACAATCTTTGGAATATACTCTGCACTGCCGCCATATGGTGGGCGTCAGTGGTACGAATGAACACATCGTAGCTGATGTCTAGAGTTTCCCAAATCTCTTTGATGTCCCCGACAATGCTATCGACAAAGGCGCGCGGCTCCTGACCTTCTTTTTGCGCCTTTTGTTCTACCTTCTGCCCATGCTCGTCTGTGCCCGTAAGAAAGCAAACCTCAAAACCCTGCAATCGCTTAAAGCGTGCCAGAGCGTCCGCGATAACGGTGGTATAAGCATGTCCGACATGGATGTTGGCATTGGTGTAGTATAGCGGCGTGGTGAGGTAAAATTTGTTATCCGTCATTGTTTACTCCCCTAACTTTGCCCGCGCCTATGTTCGCGGCGAGTTGTTGCTTATGCCATCATTTTAACCTAGTATGCCCGGCAAGAAAATGCCTGATTACTCTGCAGTTCTGCAAAAAATATTTCCACCTATAAGAAAATCTTTTAGTAATCATATATTGACATCTATTGGTAGCATTGGTACACTATTTTCTGGGTGTAGAATTATGTCGAATTTTGTAGAGGAGGAATTTCCCACATGAAATCCACAGGAATTGTCCGCAAAGTAGACGAGCTCGGCCGAGTAGTGATTCCCATTGAACTGCGCCGCACTCTAGGGATCGCCGAAAAAGATTCCCTCGAAATCTATGTCGACAGCGAAAAAATCATCCTAAAAAAGTACGAGCCCGCCTGCATTTTCTGCCACAGCGCCGAGGATATGGTCAACTACAAGGGCAAGAACATTTGCCAAGAATGTCTCGGCATCATGAACGCCCAAAAGTAACCTTGCCGGCGCCTAGCGCCGATTTTTTTTACTCATTTTTTGTCCTTGCTAAGGCGCAGCGCGAGGGCGTAAAGCTCTGGTCGTGGCATTTTGCTCATTTTCGCGGCGTGGCGACTAGCTTGCGCCGGAGAAAATCCCTGCGCTAAAAACATTGCCACCAAAGCCTCGCCGTCTTGCTCCGCGCTCGCCAAGGTGGTGGCATCTTTGTCAGCGCCCGCCACGACCAATACACATTCGCCTCGCACGGCCGAAGTTTCCACCTCTTGTAACAGCTCATGGAGGGTGCCGCGCTTAACCTCCTCGTACACCTTCGTCAGCTCGCGCGCCAAAGCACATTTCCTGTCCCCCAGAATGCGCACCATGTCGGCTACGGTCTCCCGCAATCTGTGGGGAGCTTCGTAGAAGACCATGGTGCGCTCCTCGGTTAACAGGGTGGCCAAGGCCTCGCGCCGCTCCTTTTCTGCACGGGGTAAGAAACCCTCAAAAGCAAATCTCCCCGTGGGCAAGCCAGACAAGACCAAGGCCGCTACCCCCGCCATGGGACCCGGAACTACAACCACTTTTATTGCTCGCAGAATGCAGGTGGCGATTATTTGCTCACCCGGGTCTGATATCCCCGGCGTGCCCGCATCACTGATGAGGGCGATGTTTTTCCCAGCCAAAAGTTCCGCCAGCAGGTAGTCACTCTGCGCCCTACTGCTGTGCTGATGGTAGCTGACGACCTTTGTAGGTATGGAAAAGTGCCGCAAAAGTTGCAGGCTGTGCCGCGTGTCCTCGGCAGCAATTAGGTCGACGGTCTTGAGTGTTTGCAGGAGGCGAAAGGAGACGTCGTCAAGGTTACCTATAGGTGTGGCGCAGACATATAAGGTACCAGTCATCGCAATTCACCCCCAGCATAAAGCTCTTGCAACTCTAAGGAAAGAGCGCCGTTTTCCTGATGAACATAGAGGGGAGGGGCAACTTTCAAATCGGCCTTGGCGTCTTTGACGGACTCGATGAGCACGAGCCTAGCCTCCGTGTTCACCTTGTGATGCACAAAGCGCAAGCGCTTTGGCTCTAAACGATGCTCCCGCAAGACCACCAAAATATCTGTCAGCCTAAAGGCGCGATGGACCATGGCCAGACGCCCTCCCGTCGCCAGCAAGTACGCGGCGGCACTTACTACCTCGCTAAGGGTCACATCAACCTCATGCCGAGCCATCCTGTGGGCATCACAGCTACTGGCAACCCCTTGCCCGAGCGGCAAGTAGGGTGGATTGACCGTGACGAGAGAAAAGCGACGCCCCCTCAGCACCGCCTTGACCTTCCTGACATCGCCGGCGATTATTTCGATTGAGCCTGTAAGATTGTTTAGAAGTACGCTTCTCTCTGCCCGCTCAGCCGCTTCGGCGTTTAGCTCTAGGCCCACTTGCTTGAGCCCCTTGGCTCGCGTGGAAAGGAGGAGCGGAATTACCGCGCTACCGGTGCACAAATCCATCACGGTATCGTAATTAGCTACCGATGCGTAATGGGCCAAGAGTACCGCATCGAGAGAAAAGGAAAAAGCGCGCGGGCTTTGAATAATTCTTAAGCCACCACGCTCTAGACTGTCCACCCTTTCGTCCGGACGAACTAACTCGCTCTGCACCATCTTCACCTAAACTGCACAAATTTAATGCGATGATTGTTCGTGTCCGCTAGCAGAAAAACTTCCTGCCCGGCCAGGGGAATTAAAGCCTGGGGCCGATTCACATCCCCCACGCTACTCCCAAAATTACCCTGCGCGAGAAGCGGTGTTCCCTGGGGCGAAAATTTCTGCACCCGATTATTGACGGTGTCTACCACATAGAAGGCCCCCTCGCCATCGACTAGTAAATCCATGGCTCCACCGAGAAAACCCATGTCTTCCACTACGCCCAATTGCCCCAACCGCGAGCCACCCTGCCCGTAGACGGCCAGTTGCACTCCCTTGCTATCGAGGCGAACAACTTGCCCAACGAAGGAATTAAGCACGAGGATGGTGTTGTCCGGCGCAAAAGCGACGCTGGTCGGCCATATTTCTCGCGCTAGGGCTATTTCTTGCAGGAATTTACCCCCCGCGGTAAAGAGAAGTAGCCGCTGCCGAAAAGTGTCACTGACCCACAGCCGCCCTTCGCCGTCCACTGCCATGCCCTGTGGTCCTTGGTCGAGGCCAAAGAGATTGACCACGCCAAACCCGCCCCACTCGCCGCTATCCACCCCGACGACCTCGTCCAGCTCACCTTTGGTGTTAAAGATTAACACTTGGCTCGTGGTCAGGACATAGAGCAAATCACTACCGGCCGCCAAGCGGATGGCCCCATCAAGACCAAGACTGACAAATTGTCCGCCCACCCCGGTGGTGAGGTCGTGGCGATAAATTTGCCGCGCGCCTTCTTTACCTGCGGGTGAACTTAAGATATAGAGTGCATTGCCGATGACCGCGAGGCCGCGGGGGAAGATAAATTCGGCCTTGGCGGCAAGAACCTCCTGCCTGGCGCTTAAGCGCCCACTAGACAGGCCAAACCGCTCCACCCTGCCGGTGAGAAAGTTGCTCACATAAAGCCTTCCCTCGGGGCCGACCACTATATCGGCCACATCCACTCCGCGCTGATTCTCCAGAGGTTGGTGAAACCTCTGCTCCCACAACTTCGTCCCTTCCGACGAGAGGGCTACGAGCACCTGCCGCGCGGCATCAACCACGAGCAAATTGTCATCTGGGCCAACCGCCATGCTGGTTGGGTAAGGTCGGATACCCTCTACCTCCGGCAAGGGAAAGACGGCGTCAAATTCTCCCCTCTCCCCAAGGCGGAGCAAGCGGCCATGCACAGAGTCTGCCACCCAAGTAGCACCCTGCCAAGACACCAGCCCTGACGGACCCATCGGAAATTCCGATGCCGCTACGCCGAGAAAGAGCCCATCTTCTCGGCCGGTGTACCTGCCTAACACACGGCCTCGCCGGTCTAAACGCACTAATCTGTCCAAAGAGAGAATGTAGTACTCAGCCCCGGTGGCCAAAATGCTATTCGCCCAGGGGAGGGTAAATCTGGCCTCGTAATGGGCAAGGTCAATCCGCTTGATCAGCTGGCCCTCTTGGTCATAGACCAGGATTGCGGGGGCTCCATCAAGCACCACTACATTGCCCGCGGGATCAAGAGTGATGTCCTTCACGCTCGAGAGGCCGCCACGGCCCATAGCACCAAAGCCGTGCTTGAACTCACCCGTTAGAGAAAACACCTTGATGATGGACTCCGTGGCCAGGCGGTCAACGACAAAGAGCCTGTCTCCGGCGATGGCCACTGGGCCGGGCCAGCCCAGCTGATTGTCCGCCAAACCATCTACTACGCTCGCCACCTGTAGCGGTAATTCGAGGGTGCGCCGAAAACGGTTTACTGCCGGGCCTTGCTCCCTGACAGCCGGAAAAGTGCTGGCATAACCAACCACTGCCACTAACACCGCCACCATGGCTAACAAGAATGTCCGTGTCTTTTTATCCATCCCCATTACACCGTTCCTCCATACCTACACAAAGCTAACTACAGGTAGCTTGCTGCTGGATTCCTGCTTCACCGAGGC
>QLUC01000005.1 GCA_018725275.1 Bacillota bacterium
TCCATTCAATGAACATGCCATACCCTCTGCTGGGGTCATTGACAAACACATGGGTCACGGCACCAACCACCATGAGGCCGTCAGAGCGGAGACTAACCCCAACAGAATTTGTTTCTCCAAGGCCGCACCCCTTTCAACAAACAAGTCTGCTTTTAAGTTAACCAACGCGAAAACCAACTATCCTCGCTAGTTAACATAATGACTTGCCTGTTGGTGGGAAGAGCGTTGCTCAGCACCTTAAGCCTAGACTTGCGTTCTCGGTCTCAAGCTGAGCAATTCCTCGGCATGGGTTAGTGCCACTTCGCTTTCTACGCCACTTAACATGCGAGCTAGTTCTATTTTTCTCCCGGTAACATCCAAAGCACGCACCTCGGTGATAGTTTTTTCGCCTTTGATCAATTTTTGCACGCAGAGGTGATGATCGGCAAAAGCCGCAATGGGGGCGAGGTGGGTGATACAGACGACCTGCTTACTCAGACTGACAGCAGCAATTTTCTCTGCCACCGCCTGCGCGGCCTTGCCTCCGACACCACTGTCGATTTCGTCAAAAACCAAGGTCGGAATATCATCAAGGTCACTGAAAACTGTTTTTAGAGCCAACATAACCCGAGAGATTTCTCCACCGGAGGCGATTTTGCTAAGCGGCTTCAAATCCTCTCCTTTGTTAGCGGAGAACAAAAACTCTACTGTTTCCGTGCCTGTGGAACTCACCGCACTTACTTCTTGCGGGCGAAACGCCATCTTCAGTTCGGCGTTTGTCATGCCTAGATCTTTAAGATGCCCTTCACAGGCCAGAGCCAGTAGTCGACCCTTTTTTTCCCGCAAAATACGCATATCCGCCGCCAACGAACCATATCTCTCGAGATGTTTTTTGAGCACCTCTTGCAACTGGGTGGCGCGCTCGGCAGAACTACTCAGTCGGTCAAAGTTAGCTTGGGCGGTCTTGGCAAAGGATAACACTTCTTCGATGCTGTGACCGTATTTTCGCTTCAGTTTCCCTATAGCATCTAGCCTTTCCTCAATGCTACTCTGGCGGTCATGCTCAAATATCAAATTATCCTTAAATCTACCCAGTTCGCGACAAGCATCATCAACCAGGTAGGATGCTTGCTCCACCAGGCCAGCGATCGGCAGCAGTTCGGGGGCGTGCCGACCAACCTCCCTCAAGTCGCCTTGTACCCGGCCTAGCACATCTATAACCGCTTTGTTCTTACCCTGCCCGGAAAACAGGTCGACAAATGATCGTTCCACAGCGCTGCTCAATTTCTCATGATTGAGCAGGCGCAACCGCTCTGCTCGGAGTTCCTCCTCTTCTCCCACACGCAAACGGGCATTTTTTATCTCGCCAATTTGAAAAGTTAAGATGTCGCTCTGTCGAGCCCTCTCTTTCTCATCCACCGTCAACTCCCGCAACTCTTCCTTGCAACGACGATAAGCCCCCGCTGCCACGCCCAGACCATCGAGGATGGTCTGCCCTTCACCGCCGGTAAAGCGATCTACCAGGCCGAGATGTCGCGCAGGGTAGAGTAAGGACTGGTGCTCATGCTGACCATGCATATCGACGAGGTGCTCCCCCAGAGACTTAAGCGTAGCTTGCGTCACCACGCGGCCATTTAACCGACAAACCGATCGTGAATGGCTTATCTCCCGCGTGATAATGACCACTCTGTCCACAGAGCCCAATTCCCCATCTTCTTCTCCCTGTTCCGCAACAATCTGGATCGCTTGGGGGCTAAAGATAGAGAAGACGCCTTGCACAAAAGCCTTGTCCGCCCCGGTTCGAATCAGATCGCTCGTGGCGCGCCCTCCCAGTAACAAACTCAAGGCATCAACAATGATAGACTTTCCCGCACCAGTCTCCCCCGACAAGACGGTGAGCCCAGGGTGCAACTCTAGGTCCAGCTCCTCGATGACGGCGAGATTGCGAATAATCAGTCTTTCGAGCATAAACGACCTCCTCGTCTGCCTTCGGTCCGGCTAGAAAGCACTCTATAGCTTGTAGCGCAAAACATCGTAAAAACTGCGCGGGACGATTTTCACTAAGCGAGTGACGATATCAGAACACTCCACAACTACCTCGTCCTTCGGGTAAACACGCACTCCTTCCTGACCATCGAGGGTCAGAACAACATCTTCATGTATGGAATGAACCTTAACGGCAATGCGGTCCTGCGGCGAAACGACGAGAGGGCGAGCTTGCAGCATGTGCGGGCAGATGGGAGTTAACAACATGAGGCGCATTGTTGGGTCAACGATGGGCCCGCCTGCCGACAAAGAATAGGCTGTGGAACCGGTGGGCGTACTGATAATGACCCCATCGGCAGGAAATGTTTTAAAGAAGTTATTGCCAATATGCACTTCTAGGCGAATCATGCGAGCGAATGCGCCCTTAGTAACCACACAATCATTGAGTACCACCGATTCGTAGACTTGCCTGCCATCGCGATTGACCAGAACTCTTAACATCATGCGCTCCTGCAATACATACTCCCCGCGTCGCAGCACCGCCAATGCCGCCAACACATCGACTTCCTCGACTTCGGTCAAAAACCCTAAGTTGCCTAAATTGACACCGAGGAGGGGCATGCCCCAAAAAGGCCAGGTGCGAGCCACTGACAGAAGTGTGCCATCCCCGCCGAGCACCATCACCGCCGAGCAACTGCTGGCTATTTCTTGGTCCGAGAACCCCATATCCGGAAGACCGATGTGCAGTGCCAGGCTGTGCGGCAACATGATTTCCTTACCGACATCCTTACACTCGGCCACAATCAACCTTGTTACCCCTTCCGTCAGTGGCTTACCGAGATTGCCCACCACTCCAATCGGCATATCGCATCCCCTCTCCCCACCATACTAGCGCAGAGCTCTGTGGGCTTCTCTGATGACAGAATCCACGTCAATTGTCTGGCCGTCAGCGGCACCAAGTTTCCACCAAGCTAAGAACTCCATATTGCCCTCGGGGCCAAGCAGTGGCGAAAAAGTCAGTCCCCAAAGACCCCAGCTGAGTTCGCGCGCAAACTGCAGGATATTCTCCAACACCTCGCGGTGTATAATAGGGTCTTTAATTACTCCTCGACTGCGGGTGGCGACCACCCTTCCCGCTTCAAACTGAGGCTTGATGAGAGCAACCACCTCGCCCTGCCCTTGCAGTAATCTATGTAGCACCGGTAGCACCAAGCGCAGGGAAATAAATGACACATCCACGGTAGCTATACTTGGAATATTTAGGAGCATGGCACTGTCTAGGTAACGTATGTTTGTTTTCTCAAGAACGGTAACGCGTTTGTCCTCACGCAATTTCCAGGCAATTTGCCCTTTGCCGACATCAACCGCAGTCACGTGGGATGCACTGTTTTGCAGCGCACAGTCGGTGAAACCACCCGTTGAGGCCCCGACATCAAGCACATGCTTTCCCGCAAATTGAATCCCGAAATCGAAGACGGCCTTTTCCAGTTTAAGTCCCCCGCGGGAGACATACCGCAAGGGCGCGTCCACTTTAATATCAACAGTTGGCAGGTAGGCATGACCACCCTTATCGCAGCGC
The DNA here is from genome assembly GCA_018725275.1 of Bacillota bacterium. Taxonomy (GTDB): domain Bacteria; phylum Bacillota; class UBA994; order UBA994; family UBA994; genus BS524. The sequence goes on from QLUC01000005.1 coordinate 3,545, forward strand.
TCCCCATTTACCCAAACCAAACCTGCGGCAATTAGCGCTTGGGCCCTCTCTCTAGACTCGGCAAAACCTTTTTCGAGGAGGAGTAAGTCTAGACGCGTTTTCTTAATTGACATGCATTTCTACCAAAGTTACAATCTGCGGCGCGTTCAGTCCGGCCAAGGCGAGTTGCCTAGCCCGAGATGCTTGCGCGACAAATCCATCTTTATAGCCAAGCCTGATAATTTTGGCTCGCCCAGTGCCGCCGACACGCTCCAGTGATTCTTCGAGGGAGGAGCCAAAGCCCCCCGACAGGATATTGTCCTCAACCGTCACCACTAAGGGAGTTCTGCTGACGAGTTCTAGTAGGGGTAGAGGCAGTGGCCAGATTTGAGGCGCGTAGTAAACCCCCACCAAGAAGCCGTTCGCTCGCAGTACTTTTGCTGCTTCCAGACACTCTCCCAATAAGGGACCAACGCCGACCAAGAGCACTTCCGGCTCCTGGTCTCCTATACATTGCCCCAGAAGACTAGATGGCTTTAGACCTAGATGTCGCGCTTCATCCCGAGGATACCGCACAGCGACAGGACCCGGTTGCTTGAGAGCCTCCGCCAACAAAAAACCAAAATCATCCTTCCCCACCGGCGCAAAGATTTTCATGCCTGGCAAAGTACGTAGGTAGGAGAGGTCATAGATGCCGTGGTGAGTTTCACCATCCTCCCCCACCACCCCGGCCCGGTCCAAACAAAAGACCACGGGCAGTTTCTGCAGGCAGACATCATGCAGCAATTGGTCATAAGCGCGTTGCAGGAAGGAAGAATAGACAGCTACCACGGGCTTAATGCCACCCGCAGCCAGCCCGGCGGCAAATGTGACAGCATGTTGCTCCGCTATGCCTACATCGTACAAGCGCCGAGGTAAAGTTTTGGCGAATTTACTAAGACCAGTTCCACCTTGCATCGCCGCAGTTATCGCTACGATGCGAGAATCGGCAGCCGCCAGAGAGCATATATTCTCACCAAACAATTCGGTAAAAGTAGTATGCGCACCGTGCCCGTTCCGCTCTCCTGTAGCCTGGTCAAAAGGCGGCACCCCATGAAACTGTTCCGGGTTGATTTCTGCCGGCAAGTACCCTTTACCTTTCTTCGTGACACAATGCAAGAGCACCGGAGTCTCCAGCGTCTTAGCCTGACGAAGGGCGGCGCGCAAATCTGATATACTATGACCGTCTACCGGTCCAAGGTAGGTGAATCCCAGTTCCTCAAAGACCATTCCCCGCACCAAGAGATACTTCATACTGCTTTTAACCCTTAGCGCCAGTGACGAAAGCAAGGAGCCAAAACGGGGGATACCGCGCAGCAGTCCTTGCACATCTTTCTTGGTTCGCTGATAAAACGGCAATGTGCGCAAAGTTGTAAGGTATTTAGCGATGGAGCCCACATTCGGCGCAATAGACATCTCATTATCATTCAGCACTACTAAGAGGGGTTTGTTGAGTTCTGCGGCATGATTGATGGCCTCCCAAGCCATTCCCCCCGTCAAGGCTCCATCCCCAATAACTGCTACCACGTGATTGTTGCTGCCTTGCAAGCGTGCCGCCTCAGCCAAACCAAGCGCTGCAGAAATCGACGTGGTACTGTGGCCTGTATCAAAGGCATCGTGCCGGCTCTCACTACGCTTGGGGAAACCGCTGAGGCCGCCTTCTTGCCGCAGGGTAAGAAACTGCTCCTGGCGTCCGGTGAGCAGTTTGTGGGCATAGGTCTGATGGCCCACATCCCAAACAATGCAATCTTTAGGGGTGGAAAATTCACGGTGCAGGGCGACTGTCAATTCGACCACGCCGAGATTTGAACCTAAATGACCACCAGTGATGGCCACGCCAGCAATAATTTCCTGCCTAAGCTCCGTAGCGAGCGTAGCCAATTCACTATTGCCGAGAGCCTTAAGGTCTTCGGGGGATTTAATCTGATGGAGCAAGCTCACCAGTGCCACCCGCCAACTACTAAACCGAGCACTGCCCCCGCCAATACTTCAAGAGGGGTGTGCCCGAGCAATTCCTTGAGTGGGATTTCGGAAACATGCCCGTTTAAGCGGGACTGTATGATTATCTTATTCAGTGCCTCAGCATGCTTGCCTGCCGCTTGACGTACTCCTGTGGCATCATACATAACTATAAATGCGAAAATAATGGCGACAGCAGAGTAAGAGCTTGCAAAACCCTCCACCCTGATCACCGACGCTACTAGGGAGCAAACGATTGTTGAATGGGCAGATGGCATACCCCCTGCGCCGTAGAGCCTTTCCCAACTGAAGTAACCAGTTTTGCGCCAAGCAAATACCACCTTCAAGCCTTGTGCTATCGCCCAGGCAATCATCGAGCGATACAGTACAGGATTATGCGTCACCAATTCTAGCCAAGGCATAGATGGCCTCCTCGCCTACTACTTAGGTATTGTTAAACAGATATCGGCAGCCTGCCGCAACATGTGGCTACCACCAAAAGTCTTTAAGGCATCATAACATGCTTCGTGACACTTGCGTAACTTTTCTTCGGCACCCCGTACTCCCAAGACCGAGACATAGGTAAGTTTGCCCTTAGCGCTGTCGACGCCACTAGCATCCAAAATGTCGTCTCTAATCTGAAAGCCTAGACCTAGGTGCGTGGCATAGCGGGTCAAAAGCTCCAATTCATCCTTAACAGTACCTGCTAAGATAGCTCCCATACGTACTGCGGCAGCAAACAATGCGCCGGTCTTGTGCGTATGGATATACTCTAGGGTGGGCAAGGGTGTCGCTAACTCCTGGTTTTCCGATAAAATATCCACCGACTGGCCTCCAACTAAGCCATAGGTCCCTGCAGCTAGGGCCATTTCGGCCGTGGCCTGCAGTACCTTGCTAGAGCTATAAAACTCCGGCAGGCGATTGACCATGAGCTCAAAGGCCAATGTCAGGAGCGCATCTCCTGCCAGTATAGCTATCGCTTCACCGTACACTTTATGACAGCTAAGTCTGCCCCGGCGGTAATCATCATTATCCATGGCCGGCAAGTCGTCGTGCACCAAGGAATAGGTGTGAATGCATTCGATTGCTGCTGCCGCCGGAAGGAAAGTCCGGGCACTCCCACCAAACATTTCGTGCGTCGCAATGGCTAAAGCCGGTCGCAGCCTCTTGCCGCCACCCATGACACTGTAGTGCATCGCCGCATGGATGGTTGGCGGAAACTCCTTTTCACTCGGAAGGTAGGTTAGAAGGGCCTCATTCACCATGAGGCTGTAGTAACCTTGGTCAAATGTTTTCATCGTTACTCACGGGGCGGAAAGGTTTCTGTTCATCCTTCAGCAGTATCTCAACTTTTTGCTCGGCGTGGGTAAGTGAGGACTCGCACCAAGCAAGAATCCTTACACCCTCGGCATAGCATGATAAAGCCTCCTCGAGGGTTACCTCTCCGCTTTCCAATTTGGCAACGATTGTTTCTAACTCTTGCAGCGCCTTTTCAAAGTTCACCTTTATTCTCCTTTCCCCGTCACAATCGAAACCATGCTCCCCCGCGCCAAGGTTGTGACAACGCTTTCGCCACAAGCAACTTGGTCGGCACTCTTGAGGACATCTCCGTTCAGAGTTCGTGTCACGCTGTATCCCCGCGCCAGGACACTGAGTGGGCTAAGGGCCTTTAAACGGCCCGCCCGCTCAGCCACTCGCCCGCGGTCCTTGGCCAGAAGAAAGAGCATGGTCTGCGTCAATCGGCGCCGGAGTTCGTTGGCCTTATGCCGTCCATCAACGACACGCTGCCTAGGGGAGGCCGCAGTAAGGCGCGTTGCTAACCAATCGATTTGTTGTCGCCACTGCAACCTCTTGCTCATTAGGCCCCTTGACAACCGTTGTCCAAGAAGATCTACTTGTCGTTTTACTACTGTTATGTCCGGGACAACCAGTTCTGCCGCCGCAGAAGGGGTTTCGCCGCGGCGGTCCGCCACAAAGTCGGCGATAGTAAAGTCACTCTCATGCCCCACTGCGGAGACCACCGGACAAGAACAACCGGCGATGGCACGTGCTACGCGCTCGTCGTTAAATGCCCACAAATCCTCAATTGAGCCCCCGCCTCGACCGACAATGGCTACATCGATTTCGGGTCGAGCCTGCAGAGAATCTAGGGCGGCGACTAGAGAGGGGACTGCTTCCGCTCCCTGCACGATGACAGGGATGACCAGTACCGAGGATAGTGGCCACCGGCGAGATAAGACCTTGACCATGTCCCGGACGGCCGCACCGGTTGGCGAGGTCAGGAGGGCTATCAAGCGCGGAAAGCTAGGGAGAGGACGTTTGCGACTTGGGTTAAACAACCCCTCGGCCTCAAGTCTAGACTTTAATTGTTCGTAGGCAAGATAGAGCGACCCAATGCCATCCGGCTCGAGCTGCTCAGCGTAAAACTGATATGTCCCGTCCCTCTCAAACACCCCAATACTCCCTCGCGCTAACACCTTCATGCCATCGCTGGGGACAAAGCGTAGGCTCGGTGTCTTGCTGCGCCACATCACGCACCGTACACCGGAGCGGTCATCCTTGAGGGTAAAGTAACAGTGCCCAGAGGAGTGAGCCTTAAAGTTGCTTATTTCACCGGAGACCCAAACATTTTTGAGCAGGGCGCTGCCTTCAAGCAGTTCGCGCACCAGCCTAGTCAGGTCATAGACCGTAACAGTGTTAGGCATGCTGCATTTTGGCGGCCAGCAGGGTGTTTTTTAGCAACATGGCAATGGTCATCGGTCCCACCCCACCCGGCACCGGAGTGATGTACGCAGCAACCTCTTTCACATCCTCGTAAACCACGTCCCCGACGAGCTTGCTCCCCACCCTATTGGTGCCGACATCAATGACCACCGCCCCTGGTTTGACCATGTCCCCCGTGATGAGATTGGTCTTGCCTACCGCAACCACCAGCACATCGGCCTGACGGGTGTATAGTCCCAAGTTCTCGGTGTAACGATGGCAGATGGTAACAGTCGCATCAGCTAAGAGGAATAGTGTTGACATGGGCTTGCCGACAACATTGCTGCGGCCCACGACTACCACATGTTTGCCCTTAAGCCGGTAGTTGATTGATTGCAGCATTTCCATTACTCCGGCTGGAGTGCAGGGCAAAAGCGCCCCAGACAACCCCAAATTTAAAAGGCCCACGTTCATAGGATGAAAACCGTCAACATCCTTGTCCCTTCTGATGGCTCCAAAAATAGCCGTTTGGTCCAATTGACGTGGCAGAGGAATTTGGACTAAAATGCCATTTACTGCCGGGTCGGCGTTTAATCGGGTGATAAGCATCATTAATTCCCTCTGAGAAACATCCGCCGCCAGCCTATGCGCTTGTGAGGCTATACCTACCTCTAAGCAGGCTTTTTCTTTCATACTAACGTATGTTGCTGAGGCAGGGTCTGTCCCCACCAGCACTACTGCCAAAGTTGGCTGGTAATTTAAAGTGCCGATTTCCTTCGTTATATCCTCGCGGATGCTTTTCGCCAGGGCCTTTCCATCAATAATCATTGCCACAAAAAGAACCTCCTCGCCATCGTTCACGCAAATTTTAACACAAACCGCGGTCTCTTTGCATTCTGTCCGCGCCTAAAAGTGCTATACCCACAGCATTATCACCGGCCAAATGGGGAGGGGCGAGGATGAATGCGAACCGCTTAAGCCTAGCCTGCAGTCGCCGGCGGATGTGGGTGTTCGCGGCAACCCCACCGCAGAGTAGAACCTCACCGGCCTTCTCTTGATGCTCCCGCAGAACTTTCTCGAGGGAGTTACTGATAGAGCGGAAGACGCCAAGCGCCACCGCACCGCGTGGCACACCTTGGTCTAGCGCCCGCATCGCCATCGAGGCCGGACCCGAAAAACTAATCGTACTTGCCTTTACAGAGGAGGTTATGGGGAAGGGTTCAAGCCCTTCGTTTTCCCAAGTTGTGGCTAACTCATCCATCGCCACGCCACACGGGAAAGCCAAACCCATGTGCACCCCCACACGATCAATAAATTGACCGGCATGCAAATCACTACTCCGGCCTAGGTGAGAGATCATAAAGCCGCCCTCGGCCAGAGGAGCCACAAATAATATGTCGGTAGTCCCACCCGAGATCTGTACCGCAAGAAATGGTTTATGTAAAGGCCACCTTGCGGATAGTGCTGCCCGGACATGGCCCTCTTGATGAGAAAACTCGAGTAGCGGGACGCCCAACATCGTCGCCACTGTTGCCGCAAAGGCTTGTCCCGCCAAGAAAACCGGCATGTAGGAGCCCGCAATAGGAGATGGTCTTGTGGCCACAGCCACAGCACCAATGTGCACGCCGGAGAACCGAGGCAGTTTGAGTAACTCCGGCCAGTTTCGCACATGTAAAAAGAGGGCATCAGATTGTCTGAGCCCAACTTCACCCTCACGGACTGACAACAACATGCGGCTGTCAGCAAGCACTTCGCCCAGATCGGACACCAGTGCCGCCGAAGTCGTGTAATTACTGGTATCTATACCAAGGATACCTTGGATCATGTCTCTACCCATCCTAAGCTACTCGCTACACTCCCCAAGATACCATGTATGAACCGACTGGACTCGTCGGTACTGTACTCCTTGGCAAGCTCTAGCCCCTCATCAATCACTACACCCACCGGTGTATCCGGAGCATTCAGTAACATCTCGGCGATGGATAGCCTGAGAATAGCACGATCAACACGAGCCAACCTCTCCAGCGACCACTTTTCTGCGTATTCAGTGATCAAGGCCTCTGTCTTTTCCCATTTTTGCACTGCTTTAGCAAGCACTAAACGGGCGTATCCCTCATCCTTGTCCGTCAGGGCAGTTACTCCCAGTGCGTAGGACAGCGCCTCTAAAGCACTGAGCTGCCCAAATTCAAGTTGAAAAAGCGCTTGCAGTGCCGCTTCTCTCGCGTTGCGTCTGCTCACTAAAATGCCCCCTGTTCGTCGTTGTGAGCTAGCATGCCATCAAAAAACCACCGCTAAACAGGTGGTTTTAGTCAACCGGTGGTAGCACTCGCTCTAAGAACCCACGAAAATCTTCGTCGCTATCAAAACGAGCACCGAGGTAGTAACCGATCACGCCGCAAACCAAAATAAAAACCGTTTGCCAAAACCCAAAAATGATTAACATCAAGGCAAAGGCAATACCTAAAGAAGCGCCGAGAATTCTACCCCGAAAAAGAATCAATATCTTCCTTATTCTATTATCCATGGCAACACCTACTGCAACCTATGTTTTTGCGACGGGGACATTTCCACTACCAGCACCTTGACCCCAAGGACCTTTACCCCGGTACTTGATTCGAGGTTTTGCTTGACTTCCTCCTGCAATACTGATGTCAAAGTAGGTATGTGGCTCGCCTGACCAACAGACACCTCCAAGGAAATAAGTAACCCCTCGTCGCTAAGTTGCACCTTCGCCTTGGTGTGGTGCACACCACGCACATTCTGGGCGGTGCGCAACGCTAAATTGCGCACGGCGCTTACAGCAATGCGCACATCACCTAGCTCTCCTTGGTGAGTTATAGCCGCTTTTGACGGTCGATCCCGGCGAATCCCCGAGACTAAGAAACGCACGCTAAAGATAAAGAAAAAAACTGCCACTGGGACAAACTCCCACCTCGTGAGCAAGCGCCCAAGCTCCATGTAATCCCAGCCTGGGGGGAAATTGACTGATGCGCCAACGATTAGTAGCGTGACTACGGCGACAGCTAGGGTGTACAAGGACAACATAATGCGATCAAAAATATTCAACGAATATTACCCCCCTCTACCCTGCCCTACGAGACAGCTTCATCATTCAATTCTTGAATGATGACCGATTGAACATGCACATTCACTTCGACAACTTGAAGTCCGGTCATGGTCTCAATTGCACTTCGCACGTTTTCTTGTACTCGCTGAGCAACTTCAGGCATTTTTACCCCATATTCGAGCACAATGTGCAAATCAACAATAGCCTCTCGTTCACCCACCGTAACTTTGACTCCCTTGGCAAGGTTACTATTACGGAGCATCCCTACCAGAGAAACCCCACTCATACCTGCTACGCCGGGGACCTCACTGGCCGCTAAGCCGGCAATTGCCGCCACCACATCCGGCTCAATGCGCAATGTGCCCGCATCGTACAAGCCATGTTGAAGAGCTTTCTCCACAGCTAATCACCTCCTATAGGTTACGAGCTCATTATACCAGAAACTGCAAAGCTGTGGCAACGCTATTTCCGAAAGCGCACGCGTATGTTCTGCAGCCTTACTCCGGCCACGGTGCGGATGACATCCGCCACCCCAAGGGCCTCCACCTGCGTAAGGCTCTCCGCCTTCACGATGGCCTCAGCCATGCCTTTACCGAAGAACACCACCGCATCACCGAATCCCTTGCCGACAATGAGGCGTTCGACCTGCAGCTCGGACTCCTGCAGACTACTGATACTAATCAGCTCCATTTGCGCCTTGCCGCGTGCCTCCACCGAGCTGTTCAAATTGCTGACAATTTCACGCAGGAGCTCAATGCGCTCGCTCCTCTCCCTAGCTCGCTCGAGGCGATGTTCAACAAAGAAATCCCGCTGGGGTGGGGTGACCGGAGCTACTACAGGCTCTACCTCCTGCTCCTGCAAAGGTTCTATTTTGGTAATCGAAAGTGGCAATGGAGCAAGGTGTGATAACGCATAGTACCCAATGCCGCCCACTAAGCCTACGGTCAACAAAAATCGTGCCAACATCTTTTTGTCAATAAGCACAGGCTACACCTCCTATTTTCCTGTTAGGACCTGAACTTTATGCGCCGGTAACGACAAAATCGTCTGGGTCGCCTTGGTTAGCGTTTCTAGAAGACGAGGGTCGACAGCCCCACCGACGATGACCAGCACCCCATTGATGCGGGGCATCAACTCTGTTGTCGTAACGACGCTATCACCCCCCGTACCCCGAGACATGACCGGCTCTGATGAATGTGTTTCCTCCCTAGACACCGTAGTGACTCCGGCTGCGTCTTTCTCCTCCGTAATCCTCGAGGTTTGCCGCACATTAGCCGCCAATTTTACTTCAGAGGTAGTGCCTAAAGTCAGCATCACCCGGACTTGACCTGCGCCTTTTACTTGAGAAAGCATCTCTCCCAGTTGCTTTTCTAAGCTTAACTGATATTGCTGAATACCGGTTAAGTCCGGTGGTGTTCCTGGCAGAACTACCTTGGCACCTCCTTCGGGTGGAACATTAGCCGGCAAAAACATCCTGATGGTCACCAGCAGCAAAATAATCGCTAGAATCATCTGGGCCTTTTTACTTGCCGCTAGTTGATGGAGCGCGGTCGTCAGAGTCGTCTCTAAGGCCAATGGGCGATTTTCAACCTTTGCCACTAAAAAAACACTCCTATCTAGTGAATTCTATTGCCATATGTGCAGGTTTTATGCCGTAGATCCCCGCCAAACGCTCGCTTAGTGCGGAGTGAATTTGCTGTTCCTCCCTACTTCCCGCCCCTATACCTTGGCGCAATTGCACCTTGAGCAGGACTCTGGTAGGCATGCCGAAATGGGCACTGTCTTCCGCTTGCTCTAATGTCACTTCGGCCTTTGCTTTAACCACGTCCTCGTGCTCTTCACTTATTTGTGCCACCCGGTTCTCTAAGACCAACTCATAGGTCAACCACGTCGATTGTAGCGAGAGTGGATCTAAGATTTTTAGCCTGCGTCCCCCCAGAACCTCGGCTGTAGCCAGCATGGAACTCAGATCGAGCTCATTATTGATGAAAGTGTTGATCGGAGACAGGAGCAGCAACAACAACATCAACCCTACCGCATAATCAACATAGCGTTTTACCCCTCCGTTAGGCAGAGCACTGTCTACCACTAGGGTCAACACCAAGAGCACGACAATATCCTGCACCCACCCCCGTAAGAACACCATCATCAGAAACACACCTCATCTCAACGAATAAACAAAGTTGCATTACCGGTACCAATGACCACCGTAATCAATATGAAAAACATGATGCCCACCGTGATTAAAGCGCCGGCGACCACTGTGAGTATGCCGGCTAAGTTAGTGAGCGCATCGGTCACAGGATTTACCCCCATAGGCTGAATAATGGCAGCTGCCAAACGGTAAATAAAGACTGCAACCAGCACTTTAATGGCAGGCATGGCGCAGAGGAAAAATACCGCCAAAAGTCCCGCTATTCCGATGCCATTTTTTAGGAGTAGGGACGCCCCAGCTACAGTTTCAAAAACATCGGCGAACAAACCACCGACCACGGGAACAAAATTTTTCACTACATACTTAGCCGTGCGCAGGGCTATCCCATCCGCTACACCAGCCGCCGTCCCTTGAACTACACTCAGTCCCACAAAGACGGTAAATGACAATCCCATAATGGCTATGCTTACATCTTTGAGCAGGCTCGACAGCTTGCCGACCTGCAATTTGTCCGAAAAACTATTAAGTAGCGAGAGTACCCCAGCAAAGTACAGGAGAGGCATGACCAGCGTGGCGACGATGTTGCTGACGGTTGTTGCGGTAGCCGCGATGAGAGGGTTAAAGATGGCGGCAGAGCTGACCGCACCGAGCGAAATCAGGAGGGAAAGTAGGACCGGCATCAGGCTATACATCAGACTGATCATCAGTTCGACAGAGTCGACCACATCCTGCGTCAAGAGGGAAAAACTCTGCAGAACTACTCCCACGAGAACTAAGAAACAAACGGCATAGGCGATGTTTCCAACATTAGCACCAAGACTGTCCTGCAACTTCTTCATCAGCGCGCAAAGGATGGCCAGAACAAGCAGTCTCCCGAGCAGCGATGTCTGCCTCACCACTTCTCGAAAAGCAAAGCGACTGAGATTCGCGAGAATTTGCCGTGGATTTTGTCCCTCGCCCCCCCTGAGGCCCTCAATTATCCCGGCTATACTGAGGTCAGGGATGAACCCAGCATATTCCTGTTCCAGCGACCGCAGCACCTCATCCATGGAGAATAGGTTAAGTTCACTCATCTGTTGCCTTAGAATTGGGTCTAGATCAATTACTCGCGTGCGCGCCGCGGCAAGAGGGTGCGATTCTACCCATAAAAATAGCAGGCCTATAGTGAGTACGGCGACTAACAAAATCCTCTGTTTCATAACTACCTACCTCACGGAATCAGTCTAAGCAATGTTTCTAAAATCACTAACACCAGAGGAACCGAGAGACCTAAGATGATGAGTTTGCCAGCTAATTCAACTTTTAGAGCAAGCGAGTTTTCCCCTGCATCCTTGCAGATACCTGCACCGAATTCGGCAACAAAGGCCACCCCCATAATTCTGAGCAGCGTATTCAAGTGCAAACTCCCCACATCCGCCCGCTCTGCTAACTCCTTTACAAGTTCTATTACTACTGCCATGCGCCCGATGAGAGTCATAAGGAGCACAACCGACGCCACAACCACTAGCACTAGTCCCAGTTCCGGTCGCAACTGCTTTAATAGCAGTGCCGCCATCGCGACAGCTAGCGCCACTATTACAAATTGAAATATTTCCACGTTAAAATTGCATCAGAGTCTGAATCGCGCGGAATAGAATGATAATCTGGTATACCAAGAATGTAAGCACCATCACCACACCGGTAATCATGACGAGTCCGGCTGACTCCTTTCTATCCCAGTTATTCAAAAGATTATAGATTATCCCGAGTGCCAAAAGGAAGGCTGTTAACTGCATAATGACTCTAAAATTCAGCTCCATACTGATCCCCCTCATCATAAAATGACAATTACCACTACCACGCCGATGAGTATGCCGAGAAACTGCCACATCCGTTCATTGCGAGCGGCTTCTTCCACCGCGTTTGCATAAAGGGCCTCAAGCCGTCGGCAGGCGAGCAGGAGATGTCGCTCTTGGTCGTCTCTGTTGCTCACGCCGAGGACCTCTCCGAGTAACCGGAGCGCTTCTAGGTCAGCCCAGAGCAACGCGGATGATGTCTGTAGGTAGGCTAGCCCCATGGCCCAAGACTGTCGCACTGGCATGAATTCGGCAATGCCCCGTCCCGTCAAAGCAAAAAATTCAGCTGCGGGCTTGGCTTGTGACTGGCTGACATTTTCCAAAGCGACGGATAAGGGGGTAGCGGCGTAGACAATTTCGGTAACGAGCATCTCAATCCCGGTTCGTATGCTCTGTAACTGGCGAGGGCGATCGCGATAGCTCTTAGCGATGATGAGCCCGACCATAGTTGAAGCGTATAGAATTAGGCCGAAACAAGCTCCACTCAAGGCCAACCTCCACATGTTCACCTCGAAATGAGCGGAGCGCCCACGAATTCCACGGTTCCTGGGCCAGCGCGATTGCTCAAAATAATGATACGCTGAAATAACTGCCTCTCCATCAAATCTCTAATCTGTGGGCGCTTAGTGACCTCTTGGAGATTGGCCCCATGGGCGGTAGCCAAGACCCTCACCCCCGCGTTGAGCGTTTCTTCTATCGCCAATACATCCTCTGTCCGACCGATCTCATCCGTCACCAACACTTCAGGAGAGAGAGCGCGTAGGGCCATGAGCATTCCCTGCGCCTTAGGACAGCCATCAAGCACATCAGTGAACATGCCAACGTCCAGTTGAGGTCGTCCTTGGTAGCAGCCCGCGATCTCCGATCGCTCATCTACAATACAAACCCTCTTGCCGCCATCACTCACTTGTCGGGCGATGTCGCGCAACAAAGTAGTCTTTCCCCCTTGGGGAGGAGACACCAACAAGAGGTGGTATGGCGCACCATATTGATCGAGGAGAGCTGGCAGCAAGCGGTCAGCACAGCCCAATACACTGCGGGCCACCCTTAGACAGATGCCTGAAATATCCTTTAAACCTCGCACCTTGCCGTCGCTGTCCAGCAGCGCCTTGCCCGCAAACCCCACCCTATGACCACCAGGGAGGGTAATATAGCCCTGCTTTAGCTCTTCCTCAAATGCATAAAGTGAGCTCTGTGAAAATGCTGCTACCAAATGCTTGATATCCGCACTGGTGACTGTTATCGCATGCACACTCCCACCGCTCGGTCCTACACTCTGCAGTGGCCGCCCATCGCGAATGCGGAGCTCAAAGCAGAGAAGGTCGCGCAGCTCTTCGCGCCAAGGCCCCGGCAAAAAACGCAGCAAGCTAGTCCATTCCGTATCTATTGTCTTGTCCATTTTTCCATCTGCCCCCTTGTCTACATGATATGACGCTTGTACCCCCTTTAGGACTTTACTTGCCCAAAACAAAAACGCCCCGACTGGGGCGTTTACAGGATTCATGGCCTGACGCTCATATAGACTTCATCGTACTCAACCTCGTCTGGTGAATCATGACAAGCACCGCATTGATCTTTTAACTTACTAAATTCCTCAAAATTTTCTATAGTAAACTCCGCAAGGAGTGCAAGGCAGGCGGTCGTTTCAACAAGGAAAGCATCCTTTTGATTTCTACTTTCTTCCGCCTGACGAGCGACGGCCGAATTTAATCGCTGGATACGGCTCATGAGTTCCTTGGTGCGCAAATGCAGCAAGTATCTGTCCACTCTTTGCCTCCCGCTTCACATTCCTGCCTAGTCTGCCCCGGCAATACCCGTGCGATACCGAGAGATTCCCTTATTGCTCGATGCCATCTTGCGCCGGAATACCTTTTCGCCAGTGGTGGCGCACTTCCCGCACCTCACTGATCATATCGGCAATATCCTCCACCAAGCTAGGCATCCCTCGGCCCGTGAGCACTACCGTCATCTTTTTGTTTCTCCGCTTGACCGCATCCACCAGTAAAGCGGCAGGCACCAGCCCTAAAGACATGGCTACATTGACCTCATCCAGTACTAAGAGGTCTAGGTCAGTCCCGAGCAGCTCGACCACGGTCAGAAAACCCTCCCGAGCGAGTCGTTCATCCTCTGGGTCGGGGCTATTCGGATCAACAAAGACATCTCGCCCGAAGCGGAAAATTCCAACCTCAGGTATGTATCGGCTGAGGGCTTCTACCTCGCCCGTCTGCTGTCCCTTCATAAATTGCACGAAAGCAACTTTTTGTTTATGTCCCACTGCTCTAAGTATCAATCCCAGTGCGGCGGTAGTCTTGCCTTTGCCATCACCCGTGTAGACCATGACAATGCCTTTATGCTCCATCTTCTTTCCTCCTCATCCCGTGTTCCAGGCTCCACCAAGCATCCACACTCTCGCCGTGATATTGCAGTTTGATGACAAGTAAAGCAACTCCAAAGGTTTATGCCTTTTTATAGCGAAATAGGTAGGGTGATGCATCAATGAAAGGGGTTTTTTCATGCCGGTCAACCCTCTGATATTTCGTGAATACGACATCCGCGGCAACGCCGCGGACGATCTCCATCCGGAGGCGCTCGCGCTACTGATTCGTGGCGTGTTCCGCTACTTCGAGCTTCATAACCAGCGCGAGTTTTTGCTCGGCCAGGACTGTCGCCTAAGTTCCCCCCGCATCAGCCAAACCATTTTAGCCCTAGCCAAAGAACATGGTCTGGCGGTCACCAATCTCGGACTAGTGACTTCCCCCGCTTTCTACTTTGCCGCTAAACATCTCGGGCTCAGCGCCGGGCTCATGGTAACCGCCAGCCACAATCCCCCGCCCGACAATGGCTTAAAAATCCTTCTCGGCAGCAGTACCATCTATGGCAATGAAATTCAAAAAATCCGCCTCCTTTGCGAGACACCACACCTTGATGAAGTCGCAGCAACGAGCTCGGAGCAACTTCTGCCGGCGGTCCAACGAGAGTATAATATTGCCGATACATATATTTCCACGCTCATCCAAAAGCTCCCCCTTGGCCCGCGCCGGCTGAAAGTAGTCGTCGATTGTGGCAACGGCAGCGCCGGGCCGCTCACCGGCGCTTTTCTGGACCTCACCGACCTAGAATATGTGCCCCTCTACTTTACCCCCGATGGCACCTTCCCCAATCACGAACCAGACCCAGTCAAGCCAAAGAACCTGGCCACCTTGCGCGCGCGCGTGCTGGCCGAAAAGGCCGACTTTGGCGTGGCCTTTGATGGTGATGGCGACCGCATCGGGGTTGTCGACGACCTGGGTAATTTCGTCTGGGGCGACAGACTCATGATCATCTTCTGGCGCGAAATCCTACCCAAGTACCAAGGAACGCTGTGCCTGGTAGAAGTTAAGTGCTCGCAAGCGCTAGTCGACGAAATTATCCGCCTCGGGGGCAGGCCCGAATTTTGTAAGACCGGCCATAGCCTCATCAAAGCACAGATGCGAGAAAAAGGGGCCGTTTTCACCGGCGAAATGTCCGGGCACATCTTCTTTGCCGATGAATACTATGGCTTCGATGACGCCCTTTATGCCTTGGGCCGTCTGCTGCGCATCATGTCTAACTCGCCGGACAGCTTGTCCAAAATGCTTGCCGACGTCCCACAGTACCACACCACGGCCGAGGTACGCATCCCCTGCCCCGACACCGAGAAGTTTAACGTCGTCGACCGGTTGCGGCAACACTTCGAACGCGAATATCCTGTCATCACCGTTGACGGCGTGCGCATCCTCTTTCCCTCCGGTTGGGGACTTTTTCGCGCCTCGAATACCGGACCCATCATTGTCACCCGCTGCGAAGCCAAGACCGCGCCGGAACTCAAACACTACACGCAAATTCTAAGCGAAATCTACGCCAAGTTCAATGCGGGCGTCGAGATACCCTGGGAGGATCAATAATATTCCATCGTCACTTCCTTGCCGAGTTGTCGCAAGCACTGGGCCAGGTCAGTTACCAAATGTCGTCGCAGGCCGAGGTGCTGGGGCAGTTGTTCGAGGTGGGCCGTGTTGACTGCGCAACCGACCATTAGTAAAACATGGGTACAGTCATGGATGAGTAGCTTGGCCAGACGAGAGGCGGCGTCTGTATTTTTTAGCATTTGACTTTCCGCTACATCGTCTAGAGAAAGGGCAAATGTACGCACGAGGGCTAGTACCGCAGTGAGAGTGAGCATGCCTTCGGTGACAAGGTCGACGCCGGGCATGGAGGCGAGAGGCGGTAGGTTAACTTTCATGGTGTCAATGGCGGTGGAGAGCTTCACCCCAAGGCGCCGCGCCACAATCTGGGCCGTCGTCCCACCGCTTACTACTTTAATGGCATCGCTTTTCATCAAGCGATCAACGACATAGTTGTCCTGAGCTGCATCTTGGGGCGGACCGGTTAGGAGCACCAGATGCTTAGGTAAGGTCGCCCGCATGCCCACGATGGTGGCATCATCCCCAGGTTTACCGGCATAGAGGTGGTGGCAGGTACCGGCCAAGGCACTGACCATCGCGCGCAAACTGTAATTCTTACGGGCGAGGTTCGCAACATAGTTAATCACGTTCGCCAAACGCCAGCCCATGTTAAGGCTCACACCTACGCCCGCGTGAACGACACCATCGCTGAGAAAGAACATGGTGTCCCCTTCGAGCAGGTTAAAATGACTTTCGCGGATGGTTTTGCCGCCAATGCTGCGCTCCTCGCGGCAAAAGGGCAAGGCCACGCCCTGTCGCAGCAGTATCGAGTCCGAACTGTCAAATTCGGCAAGGTAACACTCTCCGCTCGGCTTGGCCTGAAAAATGGTAATGGTAGAGTACGCAACTCCCCGCTGACGACAGACCGGGAGGGTAGCGGCTAGGGTCGTGATCACCTCATCAAAGGCTACGCCTTCCCGGAGCATGCAGGTGGCAATCCTCGTAGTAAAAGTAGATAATATATTGGCCTTGACCCCGCTCCCCAAACCATCTGCGAGGGTGATGATGGTTTGCTCCGGGCGCCGGGTCACTTGCACATGGTCGCCGCAAAGTTCCTCGCCCCACTTGTTCAACTGCCGATAGTATGTTTCAAAGTACAGCGTCATTGTACATCACCCTGCACCGCTTTCATCAGTTTGAGGAGCAACACCTTACTTTCAGCGGTGGTCTCTCCGAGCAGGCTCGCTATTTCCTGGGCTACACGCATTTGCTTATTGATCACTTCTTGCGCTTTTTCCACAGTTTCTTGCCGCACTTTAAGCAGGGATTGGCTTTGTTCTTCTAAGCGGGTAATGTCCGTGTAGATACCCATCGCCAATTCTCCACCCTTGACCGGAGCAACGGCAAACAAAGTAACCACCGCGGGCATAATGGCGATTTTCTTGCTCGGCACCTGGCCTCTGCCCGTCAAGACCGTACGGTAGTCCTCGTCCGGTAAAAATTTGCCTAATTCTTGGTGCAGCGCCTCATGGGCAGCAATGCCAAACATGCGCTCGGCAGCGGCATTCCACTCGTGCACTACCATGTCTTTATCTACCAATATAACCGCATTTGGTGTAGACGAAAGAATTACATTTGCCAGCGACTCGGCCTTAGTGCGCATGTAAGGCAAGCACATTTCTAGCTCGGCTCGCCCACTGACCACGGCGGCGGCTTTCTCACGACAAGTATGATAGCCACAAGCACCACAGTTGTATTCCCCCTCCAGGTCGGCCTTACCTAACAGACGCAACACCTCTTGGACGGCAGTTTCATCGTGCGCATGCCTTCCTCCGCCTAAAGGCAGGTGATGGCTCCGCACCGTCAGGGAAGGGTGTTCGTAGTCTTCGCGGACCGGCAGAAGTATAGCGCGTCTTTCGGGGAGAGTTAGGTGGCGCGAGAACGCGACCGGCCCACCTAGGCAGGAACCCCGACAAGCAGAGATTTCTACCACCCCACAGGGCTCTGTCTCCCCCCTTTCTACTCGTGTTAGGTAGCCCACGAGGTCACCAACGCCCTCTATCGACAGGAGCGGCACATCATCCGTAGCGGCTCGGAAGGCAGGTATGGGGAAGTGCATAAGTCCCTGGGCAGAAAAGGTGTGGCTTGGCGGCTCTTGTTCGCTCGGAGTGGCACAACCGGAAAACAAGGTTTCGATTTCGGCAAATGTCAAGGCCGCCGCAAGGTGTGAACTGCGGGCGGCCTCATCTTTTTTGGCAGCGCAAGGTCCGACGAAAACCACCTTCGCACCGTAAGACTGCTTGAGCCAGGCGGCATGCGTGACCATCGGCGAAGCGACAGGTGCAAGTCGACGAGTCAATTGCGGAAAGGCACGGCAAACCAGCTTCACTGCTGCCGGACAGGCCGTGGTCAAGACCCAGCCCTCCCGCCTCGCAACTTGTCGGTAGGCCTTAGCGACCGAGACTGCTCCCCAGCTGGTGAGGCTGACTCCGGCAAATCCCGCTTGCTTGAGCAGTACCTCCCACTGGTTGAGGCTGTACTTGCCCACAGCAGCAGCCGGCGCCAGACTCACCCAGACGGGCGTCCCACCCCTAAGTAAGTTGCGCACGACACTCAGGTCATCGCGAATCACTCTGGCACTCTGCGGACAGACCAGAATACATTCGCCACAGGACAAACAGTCCTCTTCAATTATGGAAGCCTGACCCCGGCGGATGGAAGTAGCTTTAACTTCACAGGCACGAATGCAGGCATAGCAATTCTTGCAATAACCCTGTTTAACCTGGATAGCACCCACAAATTTATGCCTCCTTTAAGATGTACCGGGCAAATACTTCGTCGATGTTAGTGGGGGTAAGGCGCGGTAAAGGTTGGCCGTCCAGGCAGGCGGCCACCCCGTCCAGGCAACGCCCCAGACAAAATGCGCCCTGGAGCTCCACCTTGGCGGTCAAGCCATGGTGTTCTATGTTCCTTTCGATGGCCTCAGCTACTTGGTGCGCTCCCCGCATATAGCAGGAGCTACCGACGCAAAGAGTAATTACTAACACCCCGATACCCCCTAAAAGTCTTCATAATTCATTATAACTGAGAAAACAAAAGGAAGGATAGTGTTGGGGCAATAAAAGCGCAGTAAAAAAGCTGGCTTGCGCCAGCAGTGAGGTCTATTTATTGGCGATCGCGGTACTTGGCAAGAATGCCGGACACTCGTTCCGGGCCGATGTTGCCATAAACATCTTCGTTCACGGTTAATACCGGTGCCAGCCCACATGCTCCGATGCAGCGTGAAACTTCGAGGGTAAACAGCCGGTCAGGGGTGGTGCCACCCACTTTTACGGCCAGCTCCTTTTCAAAGGCCGAGACTAGGCTGCCTGCACCCCGCACATAGCAGGCCGTGCCCATGCAGACGGCAATACGATACTTACCACGCGGCGTAAGTGAGAAGTACGAGTAAAAGGTGGTCACCCCATACACATCAGCGAGGGGAATGCTGAGCCCCTTGGCCACGTAGCGCTGCACGTCTTCCGGCAAGTAGCCAAAAATCTCTTGCGTCTGGTGGAGAATCATGATGAGTGCGCCTTCGAGATTTCTGTACTTGGCGATGACCTTATCAACTTCATCATACTTCGGGTCGCGCGCACCGTCACAGCCTGGGCAGGTGATACATTTCTTTTCATCTGACATATCTTACACCCCCAAGTTAGTAGCGCGGACGCGCGCGATAATGAGTGTGAAGCAAATCATGAGCCTTATCACCATTAGGCTCCCCGAGGAAGCTCCGGTAAAGCTCCTTAATAGCTGGGTTTTCGTGCGACTTGCGCACCCTCTTCAAGTGGTCCTGCCGGTAGAGGGCCGAAGCGCGCTTTTGCTTGATGTCGGGGTCCTTGCTAAAAGGCTGGCCACCGCCGCCGATACAGCCACCGAGGCAACCCATAATCTCGATGAAGTGATAGCTGGCTTCGCCGGCTTTAATCTTATTGAGTATCTTCTCCGCCTGTCCGAGCGAGTTAACGATGGCCACGCGCAAAGTCATGCCGTTTAGCGGAATCTGTGCTTCGCGCACCCCGCCAAAACCACGCACCGCTTGAAACTCAACTTCCTCTAACTCTTTACCGGTCTTTATTTCGTAGACCGAGCGCAGTACCGCCTCGGTCACGCCACCGGTCACACCGAAAATGGTCCCGGCGCCGGAAGACATGCCCAGTGGCAGGTCAAATTCGCTATCGGGCAGGTTCGCAAAATCTATCCCCGCCTCCTTGATCATAAAAGCAAGCTCGCGCGTCGTGATAACAGCGTCGACATCCTGCAAGCCGTCGCGCCCCATTTCCTCGCGACTAGCCTCAAATTTTTTGGCAGTGCAGGGCATGACCGCGACATGAAAAATATCCCGAGCCGCTATCCCAAACTTCTCTGCATAGTAAGTCTTGACGAGAGCGCCAAACATTTGCTGGGGGGATTTGCAGGTTGAGACCAAGTTAAGCATCTCCGGAAAGAAATGTTCCGCATATTTTACCCAGCCCGGACTACATGAAGTAATCTGTGGCAGGTTCTCGTTCTTTTCTAAGCGGTGCAGGAGTTCATGTCCTTCTTCGACTACAGTGAGGTCGGCACCAAATTGAGTGTCGAACACGCGGTTAAACCCTAGTTTACGGAGTGCCGCAACCATTTTTTCGGTGACGAGCGCTCCGGGCCGCAGGCCAAACTCCTCACCAAGGGCGGCCCGCACCGCCGGTGCCACCTGAACCACGGTATGCAATGTACTATTGCCCAAGGCTTTCCAGACCTGTTCACTGGCGTCTCTTTCCCGCAGCGCAGCCACCGGGCAGACCTTAATGCACTGACCGCAGGCCACACAAGGCCCTTCAGCCAGTCCCCGGTTAAAGGGGGTGGTCACTACAGCACGGGATCCACGACCCGCCAAACCGATGGCCGAAACCTTTTGGGTGTTTTCGCAGATGCGAATACACCTGCCGCAGAGAATGCACTTGTTTGGGTCTCTGACCACGGCAATGCTACTCTCATCGAGGGCGAATTCGCGTTTTTTGCCCTTGAAGCGAACTTTTCGCACATTCAACTGATGAGAAAGATCCTGCAACTCGCAGGTGCCGTGACGTGGACAGACAAGGCAGTCCTCCGGGTGATTGGCCAAGAGGAGCTCCACAATCGATTTGCGGGTCTTGCGCACCACTTCGGAATTAGTGCGCACCACCATGCCATTCGCGGCCGGGTACACGCAGGAAGCGGCGAGATTCTTCAGGCCTTCTATTTCTACGACGCAGATGCGGCACGAGCCCTCCAGTTTAAGTTCAGGGTGATAGCACAAAGTTGGTATGTGCACTCCAGCTTTTTTTGCGGCATCGAGCACCGTTGAACCGGGGTCAACTTCAACCGGCGTGGAATCTATAGTGAGCTTGAGGCGTTCCATGCAAAATCTCCTTTCCGTGACTAGCGTACAATCGCTTTGAATGGGCACTTAGGGACGCAAGCGCCGCACTTGATACACTTAGCCTTGTCGATGATATGCACCTGTTTCAATGTGCCGCTGATGGCGTCAACGGGGCACACTTTCTTGCACAGGGTGCAACCCTTGCATTTTTCGGCAATTACGCTGTAACTTAGGAGCGCCTGACAGACGCCCGCCGGACACTTCTTGTCCACCACATGGGCCTCAAATTCCGCACGGAAGAAACGCAAGGTGGCCAATACCGGATTGGGGGCGGTGTTCCCCAGGCCGCAGAGTGATGCGCCTTTGATGGTTGCCGATAACTCGAGCAGCAAATCTACATCATCCGGGGTGCCATGCCCCTTTGTGATCCTTTCGAGAATTTCGAGCATGCGCTTGGTACCCTCGCGGCAGGGCACGCACTTCCCGCAGGACTCTTCTTGGGTAAACTCAAGGAAGAAGCGGGCCACGTCAACCATGCAGGCGCTTTCGTCCATGACTATGAGTCCGCCCGAGCCCATCATCGAACCCACCGCAGTGAGAGTATCGTAGTCCACCGGAGTATCAAGTAAGGAAGCCGGCAAACAGCCGCCCGAAGGCCCACCGGTCTGGCAAGCCTTGAAAGCCTTTTTGTCGGGAATGCCGCCGCCAATGTCGTAAATTATCTCCCGCAGGGTAATGCCCATCGGCACTTCCACCAGACCGGTATTATTTATATTGCCCGCTAGGGCGAACACCTTAGTACCCTTAGAGTTCTCTGTTCCCATCGCGGCGAACCACTCCGCACCTTTGCGCAAAATTTGCGGGATGTTGGCAAAGGTCTCGACATTGTTAATGAGGGTGGGCTTATCCCACAGCCCGCGCACTGCCGGGTAGGGCGGCCGCGGCTTGGGCATACCACGCTTACCCTCAATCGAGGCAATAAGCGCGGTTTCCTCGCCACAAACGAAGGCCCCGGCACCGAGGCGGATGCTCAGGTCAAAACTAAACTTGGTGCCAAAAATGCCCTTACCCAAAATTCCTAACTGGCGTGCTTGGTCGATGGCTATGCTCAAGCGATTAACGGCAATGGGATACTCGGCGCGCACATAGACATAGCCTTGGCTGGCACCAATGGCGTAGCCGGCAATCGCCATCGCCTCAATAATCGCATGGGGGTCACCCTCTAATATACTGCGGTCCATAAAGGCACCGGGGTCGCCTTCATCGGCGTTGCAGACTACGTACTTAATGGGTCCTGGGCTACGTGCCGCAAACTCCCATTTCAGGCCCGTAGAAAAACCGCCGCCACCTCGGCCGCGCAGCCCCGATTGTTTAACCATGTGGATGACCTCGGCTGGCGTCATCTGGGTCAAAGCGTTAGCCAAGGCTTGGTAGCCGTCGAGGGCGATATATTCTTCGATATTTTCAGCGTCAATAGCGCCGCAGTTAGCCAAAGCCACGCGCTGCTGCTTCTTGTAAAAGCCAATGTCAGTAAAAAAGGCTGTCGGTTTCGGGTTCTGCACGTCCCGATAGAGCAGGCGCTCGACCATGCGGCCCTTGAGAAGGTGCTCACTGACTAACTCTGCTGCGTCCTCCGGCTTGACATAACAGTAAAACGAACCCTCGGGATAAATCATGACAATGGGACCGATTTTACAAAAGCCAAAACAACCCGTCTCGACAATCTTGACTTCGCTCTCAAGACCAAGGCGGGATACTTCTTGTTCGATGGCTTTTTCCACCGCTTTACAGCCTGAGGATGTGCACCCCGTGCCGGCGCAGACTAAAACATGAGAACGGACGTATGCCATTGTGATTCCTCCTATTCGGCGCTTTCCGTGACTGCTTTACTGATCAATTCTCGGACCATCTCAGGAGTACATTGTTTGTAAAGCACCTCTTCACCGTGGGCGCACACCAAGACCGCAGTCTGCTCGGTGGCCAAAACATCTATCTCGCGTTGCTCTACCTGCACCGTGCTCAGTCCCTTAACGGCAATTTCTTCAAGCGCTGCCGCCATGACGGCCCGCGACCCCGAGGAGATGGCGGTGGTCCCGGAAGCTATGACTATTTTTACCGGTGAACCATTAGTTCGCACTCTGAGCTGCTTTCTGACTCGGGATCTAATTTCGTTTAATTCAGCCACCGTTAACATGTCAGTCCCACCCATCATGAATTTATCAGATGATTTAGCCTTTGTGAAAAAATTAACTACCTCGTGCTGTTTGTAATCTAGCACGAGGTTTAGTGGTCGTCAACGCTCTGCGGCATCTTTGTGTGATGTTTCGCCTCGGTCATTCGCTATCTTTCCCGTTGTGCTAAATAGTACGAAAGGGCCAGCATGCCGACAATCATATTTTCTTGTCGCACTTCGACATGGTCGGGGACAATCAGTCTGACGGGCGCAAAATTCCAGATGGCTTTTATGCCTCCCTGCACCAAAGCGTCGGTAACTTTCTGCGCCGCATGAGCGGGGACGGCGATAATGGCCATTTCTGCTCCCATTTGCGGCACAATTTCCACGATGCGGTGCGCAGGCATGACGCGTTGCCCGACGATGGTGAGGCCGATTTTGTTCGGGTCGGCATCAAAAATAGCCGATATATTAAAGCCATGCTCCCGAAAGCCGTCATAATTGGCCAGAGCCTGTCCGAGGTGTCCAACCCCGACCAGCACCAGCTTGCGCGACCGGTTAACACCGAGAATTTGCGATACCTGCGCGAGAAGGGCAGGTACGTCGTAGCCTACCCCACGCCGCCCAAACTCGCCAAAATATGCTAAGTCCTTGCGGATTTGCACCGAAGTAATGGCCAGCAGGTTGCCTAGCTCCTCACTCGAGACCACCTCCACCCCGCTACTGGCGAGGCGGGTCAGACAACGCAAGTAGAGAGGTAGGCGCTCGATAGTGGGGCGTGGAATTTGTACCACCACCTCTATATGACCTCCTTACTCATCATAATCTCCCATGGGCTTGGCAAGAGATTCACGAGAAAACGAATTCAGGACCGGTAAATGTGCTTGCAGCATACTCCCAAGGTTTAAACTACCGGTTTCCGCTAATTTATCGCGCGTCGCCATAGCGACCACTTGCATGTACTGGGTGAAAATAGCCGGTCCACAGTATTTTTTGTCACCGGCGCGGATGGAGTCAATATTCGCCACCGCATACTCCCCCACCGCGCTCGAGCCCGCCACCAGAAAATGGGTGTTGACATTGTTCTTGCCAACCAGCCCCCGCGCAATCTTGGCTGCACCGCTACCGCCGTGTTGGGCAAAGGGGATATACCTGCCGAGCGATCGGTAAAGCGCAGACTGCACAACCTCCATGCGCTCCACATCTGGCTCGCGTTTACTATCCTTCTTCGCGGCATGCTCCATGCCGATGGGGTAAGCAATCGCATCGGCCCCGGTGTACCGGATAAACGAAACGACCTTCGCGGCAAAATGCTCGAGCTCTTTTCCCCTGAGCTTTTGGTAGTCAAGTGCTTGTCCGCTGGTGCCCGTAGCACCAAACTCGGCCTCGATAATGATTTCATCATTGCCTAGGGTGTGGCGGACCGTGTCGCGAATATCGCGCGTTACCAAAAAGTCGAGCACCGGCGGTAATTGCTCGGTATCAATCATGCCCCAAGCCGGACGAACCAGTTCCACCACCCGCACAAAATCTCGCTTAAAGACTAGATATTCCTGCCCTGTAAAGTAACGACAGTAGGCTTCCCTCGTGTCCGCATCGATAACTGCTTCTTCACCAAAGACAGCGAGCATATGCTCGAGGACATGCCCCAGGCGAGCTTCAGCCAAAGTGTGGCTCAAACCCTGTGTAGGGTATAAGCGAGCGAGAAGTTTCTCTTTGCTAAACGCCGGCACTTTGAAGTGGTCAAGGGAGAGGGCTAGGTAGGGGGCGTTGTATTCTCGGGCTACGCGTGTTAATTGCTGGGCAGCCAGTTGTGCTCCGAGCACCACATTGGTGTCGGGGTTGTAGTGTTTGACTCCCTGGAGGGGGGGCACCTTGCCTGGGTCACCGGCGGCCGCCTCGGCCGCGTTCTGACTCATCTGCACAATGATCGGTGAGCCGTCCCCTAATGCTCCCGCCATGGCAAAAGCCCTGAACTGGAGCTCTAAGGGGAAGTTGGCATTAGCCGCGAGGAGCGTGACCCTCTCATTTTCCGGCTTCAGCCGGCCATCGGTAGTAAAAGGTGAGGTAAGACTAAAGATGTGGCGAAGTCCTGCTCCGGTCAATAGCATGCGCGGCACCTCCCAATTAATTACTCTGGCATCAACCTAGGCGCGATCGAGGTACTCCCTCGTGCGCGTGTCGATGCGCAGCTTGTCCCCGACGTTTATAAAGAAAGGGACGTTGATAACTAAGCCTGTTTCCATAGTCGCCGGCTTGGAACCACCCGTGGCCGTATCGCCGCGATAACCCGGGGCGGTATCGCTAACCGTCAGCTCGACATAGAACGGCAGTTCCACCCCCATGACCTTTTCATTATACATGAGCATGGTCACATTCTCGTTCCCCTTGAGGAATTTAATGTCATCCCCGAGGGTGTCGTGGCTGACATTCATCTGCTCGTAGTTCTCGTTGTCCATGAAGGTGTAAAAATCACCGGTATCATAGAGGTACTGCATGATGCGACGTTCGACATGGGCACGGTTGACCTTCTCGCCGGCGCGAAAAGTAGTCTCTTGCACTGCGCCGGTTTCAACATTCTTCAGTTTGGCGCGCACAAACGCCGCGCCCTTGCCTGGCTTCACATGTTGAAAATCAACAATTTGGTAGACGGACCCATCCATCTCAATGGTCACGCCGGTACGAAATTCGCTCGTGGAAATCATCTGTTCATCCTCCTAAATCGCCTTGACAACGACAGCTACCCTAAAGTGGTGAGCTCCTTCGGGAAGCTGTTAAAATTGCGATAGCCTGTCTCGGTCACCAGGACCATATCTTCGATGCGCACCCCACCCCAGCCTGGCAGGTAGATGCCCGGCTCGACCGTGATGACCATGCCGGGGCTAAAGAGGTCCTCGGACTTACTGCCGGCACCGGGGCCTTCATGCACCGCCCGACCAACCCCATGGCCTAGACCATGCCCAAAGCGCTCACCATAGCCTTGCGCCGTTATGACATCGCGGGCGACCTTATCAAAGGCCCGCCCGATGAGTCCGGGCCGCAAAGCCGAGAGGGCCTGCTCCTGCGCAGCCAAGACAGTGCTGTAGACCCTCTCTTGCTCAAGCGTTGCCTTAGCGCCCACGATAAAGGTGCGGGTCATGTCGCAGCAGTAACCATTGTACACAGCACCAAAGTCAAGCGTCAAGAAGTCCCCCCGCTCAATTAAGCGTTCCGAGGCCCGCCCATGGGGCAAGCTCGAGCGCGGACCTGAAGCCGCGATAATATCAAAAGGAAGCCTCTCGGCACCGCGCTTACGGAGCGCAAATTCGAGATTGAGCGCGACAAATTTCTCACTGACACCGGGCTTGACCATAGGTAAGACCTCGGCTAGAGCGGCTTCGGCAATCAGTGCCGCCTGCTGCATATTCTCTACCTCGCCGGCATCTTTAACTTGGCGCAACTTCTCGACTAGGCCGGTTGTGGGCATTAGCGTGACCCCTAATTTCTCCTTCAGTTCATGGTATGTACTGAAAGTGACGAAATCACTCTCAAAGGCCAGTACTCTAATGTTAGCGTCGTCGAGAGCTTGTTTGAGACTGTCCGACAAGACCGGGGCGTAATCGCGAACTACAAAGTACGGGCACTCGGCACTCGCCTGCTCAATGTAGCGAAAGTCAGTGAGGAGCAGTGCTACCTCTCTGCCCACCAACAGGTAGGCGTTAGAGCCGGTAAACCCACTGATGTAGGTGCGGTTGTCCGGTTTAATGATTAGCAGAGCGTCGGCCTCCGCCGGTATTGCCTGGCGTAGTCTATCTATGCGCTGGCTCATTTATTTGCGCCTCCTCTACAGTTCTTCAGCTCTGCGTGTTGGCCGTGGCACCAAGGAGCTGGTTGGCCGCATTCAAGGCCATAATATAGCCATAAGGACCAAAACCACTGACTTGCCCTACACTGACCGGCGCCACGACGGACTTATGGCGAAACTCTTCGCGCTGGTAGATATTCGTCAGATGCACCTCGATAGTCGGCACACCGCAGGCGGCAATGGCGTCGCGGATGGCAATGCTGTAGTGGGTATAGGCACCGGGGTTAATAATGATGCAATCGTGGCTGCCGAGTGCATCTTGAATGGCCGTAACTATTTCCCCTTCGGAGTTGCTCTGCATGATTTCGATCTCCCAGTTAAGGCCAAGGGCGGCGGCACTCAGGGCCGCGTTTAATTCTGTCAGCGTGGTCAGCCCGTAGATGCGTCGTTCGCGTTGCCCCAACATATTGAGATTTGGACCATGGATGACTAAGGTGCTCGGCAAAGAAAAATCCCCCTTCGTGTTATGCTCCGGCAGTGTTGGCCACAACGTCCTCACGCGACCAATTAAACGTGTCGCCGGTTTTTTCGCCGAGAATAACTTTCTCTACGAAGTGGCAGAAATCCTCCCTCCACCTCGCCACCAAGACTGGCCAATCCTGTCCCACATGCACAGCGGTGGTGGCGGTACTTACTATGGTGGTCCTAAAATCCTCGCGCATGGGTTTCCCACCACCTTATAATTTCTCCGGCTATATCCACACTATCTTTGGCATCTGTTTTAATTACCAGGTCAGCGTAATGCTCGTACCGAGAGCGCCGCGCGGTGAGGATTGCGGTGAGGCGGAGCAGGCGGTCGGGGGCACCTTCGAGTAACGGTCTTTTCTGCGCACTCTTTTCTAGGCGCAACAGGAGATGTTCAGGCGTTGCCTCTAGGTACACCACCTTGCCCGTCAATTTAAGGGTTTCCATAGCGCCAGCGTTAAGAATTGCCCCCCCGCCCAAAGAAATGATCGCGGGCAGAGAAAAATTGCCCACTTCAAACATCGCCCCGGCCTCAAGGCGACGAAAGTAGGGCTCACCAAAACGCGCAAAAATGGTGGGTATGTCAAGCCCACACTGTTCCTCGATGATGCTGTCCAAATCGAGATGCCGACGATGCATCTTCGTGGCCAGGATACGCCCCACACTGCTTTTCGCGCTGCCCATCATGCCTATGAGCACTATGTTCATGGCACCCGCAGCATGATGCGCCCTGCGGA
>QLUC01000050.1 GCA_018725275.1 Bacillota bacterium
TCGGAATACATCAAAAGACGGAATATACCCTATCCTCCACGTGTGGTAAAGTACAGCTAGTGTAACATAAATACCTATTGGACTGGAATACCAAAAACCCAAATTGTCCTTGACAAAGGGTACAGGGCATCTAAATTAAAGGAGGAATTGCAGAAATGAAAAAAGTCCTACTAGTCTTGTCTGTCCTGGCCTTGGTGACTATAGGTTTTACCGCCTGCACCCCAAGAACACAGTTTATTACCATCGCCACCGGGGGCACCGGTGGACCCTACAATATCATCGGCTCTGCCATGGCCACGCTTCTCAACGCCAATGTCAGAAACATACAGGCTACGGCAACGGTCACACCTGCCTCCGTGGTAAATGTGGGTTTACTTCAGGAGAAAAAGGCAGACATAGCATTAGCCATGAACGATGTGGTTTACTACGCTTTTAGCGGGACAGAAATGTTTACCGCAAAACATACCAACTTAGCGGGCATCGCCGCCTTGTACCCCAATTTTGTTCAATTAGTGGTTCGTGCGGAGAGTCCCATTCAGTCTATAGCTGATCTGCGCGGCAGGAGAGTAGGCGTTGGAGCACCTGGCAGCGGCACCGAGGTCAATGCCCGTCAAATTCTCCAAGCCCACGGATTGACCTACGCTGATCTTCGTGCCGACTTCCTTTCCTATGCTGAGTCCGAGGTAGGGCTAAGAGATGGCACTGTAGATGCTGTCTTCCTCACATCGGGCCTTCCCAATGCCGCGCTCATAGCTCTGGCTACCACTCGAGATGTTCGCTTCATACCCATTGGAGCGGATAAAGTCGCTACCCTAACCCAACAATTTCCATTCTACTTCCCCATCGAAATACCAGCTAACACCTATCGCGGCCAGACTGCACCCATACCGACAGCTGCAGTCATCAATCTGCTAATTGTACGCCGAGACCTCCCAGATACCCTCGTTTACAACATGACCAAAGCCATTTTTGACAACTTGGAAACTTTAGGTAATGCCCATGCCTCGGCCAGACTTATCAGCCTTGACCGCATACGTAATGGGATGCCAATACCGGTACACCCGGGTGCGGAGAGATTTTTCCGCGAAAAGGGCAAGTAAAGACATAGAGCAGATGGGCATTGACGAGCTTAATGCCCATCTGCGATTAGGCTAACATCAGGACACGGCCCTACTAAAAGATTGCGGCGGTATGTGCGGAGGAGAGTGAGCACCATGATGACTAACCCCACCATTGGGAGCAATAGCAGCGAGCCTGTTGTCCAGAGCATTTTAGAGAAGTACGATAGCGAAAGCCGCTTTCACAAATTTCTACCAAAAAGCCCAGCAGCCATAGCGGTTACAACCATTGCCGTCTTACTATCCCTGTTCCATCTATACACGGCTTACTATGGCGAGTTGCCTGCACTGCAGCACCGGTCAATTCATCTCGGTGCAATGCTCGTACTGGCGTATATACTCTACCCCTTCAAAAAGGGAGGTCGGCTGTCCGCTATTGACCTGATTTTAGCCACAGCCAGCGCAGCCACGGCTGTATATATGCTTTGGGATCATCATGCCTTGGTGCAGAGGATTGGACGCGAGACGCCTCTGGACCTATTTTTCGCTGCTATGACCGTTATCTTAGTGTTAGAAGCGGCCCGCCGCGTTTTGGGGAAAGAACTTAGCATTCTAGCCGTCGTCTTCTTGCTTTACGCCTATTTTGGCCCATACATGCCCGGCATTTTGGGACACCGCGGTTATGGCATAGATGAAATTCTCGGGTTTATGTACTTAACCACCGAGGGGCTCTATGGTTCAGCCATTAGGGTTTCGGCGTCTTACATTATTTTATTTATCATTTTTGGGGCTTTCCTTGAAAAAACGGGGGTAGGCCGCTTCTTTAACGACCTAGCCCTTGGTCTCGCCGGCGGTTCCGCAGGTGGTCCAGCTAAAGTTGCTGTCGTTTCAAGTGCACTACTTGGCACAATCAGTGGTTCCGCCGTAGCTAATGTGGTCACCACGGGTGCATTTACCATACCACTGATGAAACGCCTTGGGTACAGAGCCGACTTCGCCGGTGCAGTCGAGGCGGCAGCCTCAGTAGGCGGCCAGATACTCCCTCCGGTAATGGGAGCCGCTGCATTCATTATGGCTGAGACTCTTGGCATGCCTTATGCTCAAATAGCCATGTCGGCAGCAATCCCTGCGGTTTTGTACTTTTTAAGTGTGGGTATCATGGTTCACCTCAGGGCCAAGAAACTCGGGCTCGCTGGGTTACCCAAGCATGAATTGCCTGTTGTGCGCAGGGTTCTATTCCAAGGCGGTCACATGTTCCTGCCACTATTTGCCCTCATGTACATGTTGCTATCGGGCTTTACAGTTACTCGTTCTGCCTTCATTGCCATTATCCTGGTAATATTAACGAGCTTCTTCCGCAAGGACACCAGAATGACACCGACTGGCTTTATCGAGGCATTAGAATCGGGGGCTCGCAATACCATCGGGGTGGCGATTGCCTGTGGAGTAGTAGGCCTGATTATCGGCGTTGCCGCTCAGACTGGTTTTGCCATGCGTCTAGCGGGCACAATACTACTGCTCGGACAGGGTAACTTGACGCTGACCTTGATTCTAACAATGTTCGCTTCACTTATCCTCGGGATGGGCATCCCCTCAATTCCAACCTATATTATTACCTCCACCATGGCCGCTCCCGCTCTAGCAGAACTCGGAGTGCCAATTTTCGTATCCCACATGTTTGTGTTTTATTTCGGCATCCTAGCAAATCTCACGCCCCCTGTTGCTCTAGCCGCTTTTGCTGGCGCGGGTATTGCCGGCGCCAACCCTCACAAGACTTTTGCTGGCGCGGGCATTGCCGCGATGCAGCTGGCCACCGCTAGTGCTCTACTTGGGGTCATTGCGCTAGGGGCAGCGGTAGAGGGATGGGTAATTACAGCGGCCTCATGGCCCCAAAGAGCTTTACTTCTCGCCAGCGCCTTGCTCCTTATCAAACCAGGTGGGGTTACCGACGTGCTGGGAATAGCCTTGATGGCTGTGGTCTGGGCATGGCAAACATTCCATGTCAAACGACAAAGGTCGTTTCATACATAGAATAACTTATCCGCAAGCCGCCTACAGAACGAGCCCTTATCACCAGAAGCAAACGCCTGCTCCCCTACTCTAGCTACCGGCATAATGCCCAGGAGGGCATTGGTCAAAAAGGCCTCGTCGGCCCGGAAAAAGTCTCTGGGGGCAAGCTTGGTCTCGCTAAAAGGGATGTTCAGTCTAAAGCAAAGCGCTTTCACCTGGGCACGCATGATGCCTGGTAGGGCTCCGTCTTCGATGCGCGGGGTCCGCACCTCACCTTCGGTCACAATAAAGAGATTACTCACTGCACCCTCGGCCAGGTCGCCCTTGCTGTTTAGGAGCAGCGCTTCATCGGCCCCGGCAGCGTGGGCTTCTTTTTTTGCCAAAACATTGTCTAAAAAGCTCGTCGTTTTGTGCCGCGACAGAGGCGAATGTTCATTGCGGCGCGTGGAACGGGCGATGATGGCCCTAAACCCTCGTTCGTACAAGGACTCCTCATAGGGCAAACCCTGTTTGACAGTTATCACTATATCTAGCGGACTATCCAGAGCCGCTAGCAACCCCTGACTGGTGCGTGGCGAGACCGTCAGGCGAAGCGAGCCTAGTTGCAAGCTATTGGCAGCGATGACGCAATTAATAGCCTCCACCAACTCGGTGCAGGTAGGCATTTGGTAACCAAAGTAACGGGCCGAGGCAAGTAGCCGCGCCAGGTGTTCTGCTAAAAAGCGTGGCCTACCCCCTCGCACGAGCATAGTTTCGAACAACCCGTCCCCGAGCAAGAAGGCCCTGTTCGTAATAGCGACATGGCCCTCTGCCGCGCTAAGCAGACGCCCATTCAAGTAAGTAAAAGGACCGACCACCGGAACCGTCCCTGTGGTCGACTCGATGATCCCCAGGCTGCGCAGGGGGGCCTTGGCCTTGTGCCAGGTTTCGTCATACTCGGCGGCAGGGTCAGAGTCGGCTACGATGCCACCACCTACCTGCAAGTAGAGGCGGTCATCTTGGTTGACCAAGGTGCGAATGGCAATGTTTAGGTCCATACGCCCGTCAAAGCCGAGGTAGCCGATAGCGCCAGTATAGATGCCGCGGCGCACCGGCTCTAGCTCCTCGATGATTTCCATCGCCCTGATCTTGGGCGCACCGGTTATCGACCCCCCGGGGAACGTGGCCTTGAGCAGGTCCACCGCACTCTTACCGAGGGCTAACTCGCCCCGCACCGTAGATACGAGATGAAAGACGGTGGCATATTCTTCAAGGACAATCAGTTCCGGCACGCGCACCGTGCCGTAGGTGCAGACACGGCCGAGGTCATTGCGCTCGAGGTCAATGATCATCACCAGTTCGGCACGGTCTTTTTCGCTGGCAAGAAGCTCCTCCCGATTGGCGATATCCTCTTCCGGTGTCCGCCCCCGCGGCCTGGTACCCTTGATGGGGCGAGCCTCGACCACACCATGGTCCAGCAACAAGAAGCGCTCCGGCGAGGAGCTGAGTATGCATAGCCCTGCACCGCAATCCAGGTAGGCGGCAAAGGGAGCGGGGTTTACCTGGCGCAAGCGCCGATAAAGCTGGTAGGGCGGCATGCGTAGCGGCGCCTCTAGACGCTGCGTCATGTTGGCTTGGTAAATATCGCCCCGCGCAATGTATTCCTTGACTTTTCTAATGGCGGCACAGTAAGTTTCGCGGGTAAAATGCGCCTTGAGATCTGCGGCAGAAATGCTAGGCTCCGCCCAGGGGTCGGAGAGGCCGACTAGCGGACGAGACAATTTATTTTTCCCCTCCACCAAAGCGCATTCCGCTTGGCGCAAAGCCTCATCCCCTCGGTACGGTAACCCCGTAGCCACTAAATAGGCCTTTTCTTCCTCATGGTCAATGGCCAACACCTGCGCATAGAACCCGAGGTACATATCAGACACCTGTAGATCGTCGATGCTGTGGTTAGGCATCACTTCGACCATTCGGCCAAGGTCATACGAAAAATACCCCACCGCCCCGCCGACAAAGGGCATGGGCAGGGAAGCCGGGGGCAGGCGAAAACGATCTAGTTGCTCTTGCAAAACCG
This sequence comes from Bacillota bacterium, assembly GCA_018725275.1. Classification (GTDB taxonomy): domain Bacteria; phylum Bacillota; class UBA994; order UBA994; family UBA994; genus BS524. Next base: position 5,125 of record QLUC01000050.1, read on the forward strand.
CGAAAGGGTCACCGCTATATTCTCGCCTCTCACCGTTTTCCACGATAACGATGTGCTGCCCAGTGGTTTTAAGGACTATAAATGGGTTACTGCCCATAAATGACCAGCGTCCCAATTTGCCGCCGGGGCGGCTGCTGTCCAGCCAAAATGGATGAGGGTCATCTTTATAGATGGCAAACACCTCTTCAAGGGTGCGGTCAAGCTCTACTTCGACTACTAGGGGCACTACTTCCGGCACAATCTACCCGCCTCCCGTGGCAAGGCATACCGCAGAAAATTAGCCAGCAGCTCCCTGCCGTACTCGGTCAAAATGGCCTCAGGATGAAATTGCACGCCTTCTAGGAAGGGCAATTCCCGGTGGCGGAGCCCCATAATTTCCCCCTCCTGCGTGGCGGCAGTTACGGCCAGGCATGGTGGCAGGGTCTCGCTCTCCACCAAGAGCGAATGATAACGGGTGGCGGCAAAGGGCGTAGACAGGCCCCGGAAGACACCGCTTCCTTGATGATGCACGAGGGAGGTCTTGCCATGTACGAGGCGCCCCGCGCGCACCACCTGACCACCGAACACCTGCGCGAGGCACTGATGCCCTAGGCAGACTCCGAGCATGGGTACCTGCCCGGCAAAGCGGCGAATAACCTCCATGGAGATACCGGCTTCATCAGGTGTTCCTGGCCCGGGAGAAATCATGATGTGCGTCGGGGAGAGCAGAGCCACCTGATCTAGGTCGAGGTCACGATTACGGAAGACTGCAATCTTCGCTCCTAGTTCCCCGCATAACTGTACCAGGTTGTAGGTAAATGAGTCGTAGTTATCGACAATCAGGAGCATCAAGAGCCTCCTTTCGCAGCAAGTCACTGAGCAAGGCGTGGGCTGGGCAATTATCTGGCGGCAGCAGAATTGCGGGAGCAATTTCGACTAGGGGCAAGAGGACAAAAACCCTCTCCCTAAGGCGAGGGTGCGGGATAATCAGCTCGGGGGAGTCTAGCACCAGGTCGCCATAGAGCAATATATCCACATCTAAAGTCCGCGGACCATAGCGGACAATGCGCACGCGGGCGGCCTTGCGCTCTAAATTCTCGGCCACCGCCCATAGTTCGCGTGGCGATAGCCCAGTGTCTATCTCAACCACTGTGTTTAAAAAAGGTCCCTGCTCCCTGTACCCCATCGGCGCGGTTTCAAGGTAGGTGGCTACCGCCAGAACATCAATGCCCGGGGTGGCCACTAGCCCTAAGACCGCCCGGTCCAGCTCGTACTTGCGGTCACCTAAGTTGCTGCCTAGTCCCAAAAAAACGCGACTCATCATGGCCTCTCCCTGGTAATTTCTACCGCGACAAAGTCCATCTGCAGGGGCATAGGGGGGTGCAGTTTTTTTACTGTAACCCTAACTGTTAAAGCCCCCATGTCGAGCACCACCGCGGCAATCCTCTCCGTCAAAGCCTCTAGGAGCAGGTATGGTGGCCCCTCCACGACTTCTTTAACAGCAACGTAAACAGCGGCGTAGTTTATAGATAGATCTAATTTGTCGGCTTCGGCCGCCGCCCTAATATCTGTCCCGATGGCCAGGCTGACCGCAAATCTCTGCCCTAGCCGTCTTTCTTCCGCCATGAAGCCGTGATACCCATAGAACATCATGTTCTCTAGCAATATTTTATCCGTCACTGCTGAACCCTCCCCTGAGCAGGGCATCGGTCATCTTCGCTACCCTATGCATAGCCGCCACATCGTGCACGCGCACCAGACGCACCCCGCGGGTGATGCCATAGGCCACCGTGGCCGCCGTCCCCTCCCCCCTCTCCTCCACCGGTAAATCCAAAACCTTACCGATAAAAGACTTGCGCGAGGTGCCAAGCAAGACCGGGTAGCCAAGAGCCGTTATTTCGGCTAAGCGCTGCATGATAACTAGGTTGTGCAGGGCGGTCTTACCAAAGCCTATGCCCGGGTCAAGCACAATATTTTCGCGGCGCACCCCACAGGACTCGGCTAGCTCCGCGCTCGCGAGGAGGGATGCTTTTACTTCGGCCAAAAGGTCGCCATACTCCGCCACCTCTTTATTGTGCATCAAACAGATCGGCACCTGCCGCGCGGCAGCAATCATCAGCATAGCCCGTTCGCGCCTCCCGCCCCAGACATCGTTCAGCATACTTGCTCCCGCCTCTAGGGCGGCCTCGGCCACCTCGGCCTTGTAGGTGTCGATGGAGACAGGGGCATCTAATTCCCTGGACAGACGGCGAATGAGGGGAATCACCCGCCGCATCTCTTCTTTTGCCGACACCGCTAAAGAGCCCGGGCGGGTGGACTCGCCACCTACATCGATAATATCCGCCCCTTCGGCCACGAGGCGCATAGCATGGGCCAGGGATTCCTCGAGGGTAAAAAAACAGCCTCCGTCAGAAAAAGAATCGGGGGTGACATTGAGTATCCCCATGATGATCGTCCTCTGCGTCAAATCAAAAGCCTTGTTGTTTATGGTTAGCGTCGGCACTCTATCCACCTCAATACCGTAATCCGCCTGCTGCTCTCCACTTTACCTTCCCTTGATGAGGGCAAAAGCCTCCGTCCGGGTGAGATGATTAGAACGGAAAATCCCCCGCACGGCGGAGGTCACCGTGAGCGACCCCGGCTTGTTGACCCCACGAATTGTCATACACAAATGTTCTGCTTCAATGACCACCGCCACCCCCTGCGGCTGCAGGGTCTTCATGATGGTGTCGGCTATTTGCGTGGTCAGACGCTCCTGCAGTTGCGGGCGGCGCGCCAAAGTTTCAACCACGCGTGCTAGTTTGCTTAAGCCGGTGATGCGCTTGGGGTTAGGGATATAAGCGACATGCGCCTTGCCAAAAAACGGCAAAAGGTGGTGCTCGCACATGGAGTATAGACTGATGTCCTTTACTAAGACCATTTCATCGTGCTTCTCTTCGCTGAAAAAGGTCTCGAGATGCTTACTCGGGTCGTCGTGCAGGCCCCCAAAGACCTCGGCATACATTTTGGCAACCCTCTTGGGCGTGCCTACTAACCCTTCACGCTCCGGGTTCTCGCCGATGGCTTCAAGAATCATGCGCACCGCCATCTGGATTTTCTCTTGGTCGATCATAGTACCTCCATGCTTTCTGTGCTGCCAAGTTGGTCGACAACTGAGCGCAGCAAGGTGATATTGGCAGCTAAAGCCTCTTTTGTCCAGTAGGGAACATTTGAGTTAAAGAAGCCAAGCAGTAACACGCGATAATAGACAGTAAGGGCAAAGTAGAGTTTTCTCTCCCGCTCGACCTCAAAGTCCTCATCTAGTCTGGCCCGCGTAGTTAAGTAGTGCTCCAAGAGCACCCCGGCGCTCTTGGCATCAAGGGCGGTCGCCGGGTCGCACAACAGTTCCACTACATCAAGCATAGATACATCCCGGCGCACGCGCCCGAAGTCAAACGGCACTGCTTCGGCTGCATTTGTTGCCGATAGGAAAAAAGCCCGGGGCGAAGCCTCCCCCATTTTTATGCCCTTTGGTGCGCTCCCTGCCTCGGCCAACCTACTTACCATTGTGGCTAGGTTGGTCAACATTTCGTGCCCGACTTCCACCTTAACCGCTGCCCGACAGTTCTCCAGAGCAGCCTCCATTTGCGAGCGCATGAGCGTTGGCGTAAGCTCTGCCGCTGCCGGCAAGTAAGGGCTTAGCAAGCGCGCCTTAGAGTGCCAGGTAGCCAGCTTCGTGAGCAACCCGTTAAGTAAGTCCTCTTTCGCCCAGGCATCGCTCACCGCCAAGACCCGGTCAAGCCTCTTAGTGCTGACAGGGCTGAGCAAGGTGATCTTTTGCTGTTTGTCATGGGCGACTAAAGTCGGGAAGAACGCTGCATAGGCGTTCATTTTTTCTAAGAGCATAATCTCTGCCGTATTTTGTTCATTTTTTTGCGCCAAAATCTTCGCTTCTTCCTGCAAATCCGCTAACGGATCCCCAGTTAAGCGCCTGGCCTGCTCGGGGACAGACTGGTCATGCTCCTTTTGGGGAGACATCTCCATCATGCTCGCGCCGCTCCCCTCACCCTGCTGCCTGCGCCTTTGACGCTCCGCCAGCAAGGACTCGAGCGGGTAAAAAATCTGCGCCAAGACACGCTTGCTTGTGCCGTCAGCGAAAGAAGCGTTAACAATACAGAGAACCTTCTCCTCAGCCTGCCCGGGCGCCAAGTTCACCGGCAATTTTTCTACCGCTATCTTGCTCGGCCCTCGCCCGGATTGGTCCTTGAGGTGCTTCGACAGAAAGCGCCGGTTAAGGCGCATATCTGCCGGTGTAAAATGTCGCCACAACAAGAAGATTATCGCTAGGGCCAGCAGTCCATAAACAAAACCCACAAGCTACCTCCCCTGCATCTCATATGCCAAACTTTGCCGACACCTGGTTTCTGCCCTTCGGTTAGGCGGGGTAGCCCTCTTTTGCTGCGTTCTCCGCTAGGTTAAAGTCTACGCCATACTTGGCAGCTTGACGCTCTTTGAGGAACTTAAGCGCCACAGGTGGGAACAACACATAGGTCAGCACATCTTCTTCTTGTTCCAGGTAGGGTGCGACCTCTTGGCGTGCTCCCGCCAGCTCGGGTGCAATCAAATCTGCCGGCCGCACGTCAATCACCGGGGTATCGCCAATAATCTTCTTGCGGAAAGCCTCAGCAATATGACCCGGGGCACGACCGTAATGACCTGCCAAGTAGTTCTTAACCTCATTCGAAACCATTTTGTAGCGCTCGCCGGATAACACATTGAGCACCGCCTGCGAGCCCACGATTTGACTGCTTGGCGTGACCAAAGGAGGATACCCGAGGTCAGCGCGCACGCGCGGCACCTCTTCTATAACTTGCGGCAGCTTGTCGGCATGCGCCCCGAGCTGGGAGACAAAGTTAGTCATCATGCCACCGGGAATGTGGGAGGCCAACACATGCGGGTCGACCCCGTAGTAGGCGTTCTTCCCCTCGGGGTACTTATCCTTGCGCTTCTTTAGTTCGGTACTAATTTTAGCCAAGAGAACCGTATCTAGTTCGGGATCGTAAGGCGTACCTTTTAAGGCGGCCAGCATCGATTCGGTACAGGGCTGGCTGGTACCTAGGGCCAGCGGCGAAAGCGCGGTGTCGATAACATCCACCCCGGCTTCGACCGCCTTCAGGTAGGCCATGCTGGCCATGCCGCTGCTGTAGTGGGAGTGCATGGAGAGCGGTAAATTAAACTCCTGCTTTAAACGGCTGACCAACGTAAAGGCCACGTGAGGCGAGATAATCCCCGCCATGTCCTTAATACAGAGCGAGTCGACGCCCATCTCGACCATGGCCCGCGCCGTCTCAACAAAGTGCTCGGTGGTGTGCAAGGGGCTCACGGTGTAGACGATAGCGCCCTCGGCGTGGCCGCCCCACTTCTTGATAGCCTTGACCGAGGACTCGATATTGCGCATATCATTAAGCGCGTCAAATACCCTGATAATGTCGATGCCGTTCTTTAAGCTCAGGCGAACAAACTCACTGACCACATCATCGGCATAGTGCCTGTAGCCGAGGACATTCTGTCCCCTGAAAAGCATCTGTAGCTTTGAGTTAGGCAGGGCGCGCCTCAAGGCCCGCAAGCGCTCCCAGGGGTCTTCGTTCAGAAAACGCAAGGCCGAGTCGAAAGTAGCTCCACCCCACACTTCGAGGGAATGAAAACCCACCTTATCTAAATCTGCGCAGAGCGGGAGCATGTCCTCTGTCTTTAAGCGCGTGGCCATCAGCGACTGGTGCCCGTCACGCAGTGTCGTGTCCATGATGCGAACTTTCACCGATTATCACTCCTTGTTTTAATCGGGCCCTAGGCAGAAGCCCGATCTCTTTACTTAATAATACCACAGACTGAGATGAATTTTCTCCCCTAACTACTTTGTGCACTTAACCGCTCGGTAACCCCGTCAAGACACATGGCATAGAATAACACATCAAAGACAAAGGGGGTTTCCCATGAGCAAACGTTTGCTGGCCGTGATAACGATTTGCACTTTAGTGTTCTTTAGCCTGAATCTCGTAGGCTGTCAAAGGCGGGTTGAAGTAAGAGACATTGTCGTTTCCGAGGTCATCCATTCCATCTTCTTCGCCCCGCAGTATCTGGCCTTGCACAAAGGATTCTTCAGAGATGAAGGCCTCAATGTGCGTCTAGACGTCGCGCAAGGGGCAGACCGCGGCGCAGCGGCCCTCCTCTCCGGCAGCGCCCAAATCGCCCTCTTTGGCTCGGAAGCAGCAATCTATACCTGGAAACGCGGGGCAGCAAACCCCATCGTCGCCTTTGCCCAGCTCACCCAAAGGGACGGCTCCTTTCTAGTAGGACGCACCAAGGATGACGATTTCAGCTGGAATGATGTCCGGGGCAAGACCATCATCGGCGGACGCCGGGGCGGCGTGCCGCAAATGGTGCTCGAGTATATTTTAAGGCAGCACAATATTACCCCCCAAGTGGATGTCACCATCATCCAAAACATCGGCCTAGGGGCAACCGCCGCCGCCTTTAGGGAGGGCACAGGCGACTTTGTGCAACTTTGGGAGCCCACCGCGAGCACCCTTGTGGGCGCAGGGACAGGGTATGTGGTGACCGCCCTCGGCGAGTACAGTGGCATTTTGCCCTACACCGTCTACCACGCCACGGCCAGTTTCATGCGCGAAAACCCCGCCATCTTAGAGAGATTCACGAGAGCCATCTACCGCGCGCAGCGCTTTGTGGCCGAAAATGAGCCTGAGGTAGTGGCCCGGGCTATTGCGCCCTCCTTCCCCGCAATGACCGTCGAACAGATGACGAGGATTATCGGCAGGGACAAAGAACTCGAGATCTGGGCCAGCACCCCCATTGTCAGCGAGGAAGCGATCGATCACCTGCAGAACATCATGATCCTGGCGGGAGAGCTAGACACCAAAGTCCCCTTCGCCAATGTGGTCAAC
>QLUC01000051.1 GCA_018725275.1 Bacillota bacterium
GCGGCAGAAGGGCTCCTTGAAGGGCAAATAGCCATAAAAGAGGGGCTCAATCAGGCCCAGCAGGAAATCATGCGAACAATCGCCCGTCCGGAAGTGGAGAAAATTGTTTCCTTTGTGGCTCCGGAGGAAGCTCGGGCGCTATCGGTGCAATTTGTGCTGCGCACTCCGCCCATTCCGCATCTGTCCAAAAATAATAATTCTGTTATAGTCAACGCAGAAGCGTCCACGCTGTGGCAGCGCATCACCAACCTATTTAGAAAATTGGTTAACATTTTTCGCGGATAGACTATTACGCATAGGTGAATATTACACCCCGAAAGTGAAACTTCTTCTAGAATATTACGCATAGGTGAATATTACACCCCGAAAGTGAAACTTCTTCCCTGATGCTGCGTATTAAATCAAATGAGGACTTGATTTCGGGGAGGGTGGGAGCAATGAACAAGCGAAATGGCAAACCCATGAAATGGGCTGTTATCCTAGCGCTAGCTATGGTCATGGCTTTCGTTTTATTTGTCCTGTGGGCCCCGCCGACAGCCATACTACCCCCCGCACACGAGCAAACTCTGCAGGCGGTGGTTCCGGAAGATATTTGGGAACGGAGCACAAGAAGTACCCGCCGCATTAGTGGTGGGTACTTGGTGGATTTATCCTTTATGGATAGTGACGCCAGACCAGTAATTTATTCCTATAGGGTCCGCGACGACTTGACGGTTACGGCCAAACAAGTCATCATCGGGTATGGGCAGAATTTTCCGTTCAATATGATTCTAGCCGTCCTCTTCGGCATCTTTTTACTCTGCTATGCGGCACTGGCTTACCGCCGTGATCAACGCCAAAAACACCGGCAACGCTGCGCCAGACTCCTAGGGCAACGGCCAAAAAACCAATAAACCCATCATAATAAACCGGCAACGCTGCGCCAGAATCTTAGGGCAACGGCCAAAAAACCAATAAACCCATCATAATAAGCATGCCCATGCCAATACCTAGGGCCCCGAGACCCACATGCAAGTATAGCAGGGTCTTCTTTTTTTGTAGAGCGAAATATCCGACAAAGGCAATGCCGACAACAATGTGGAGTGCGGTTAGAAGGTAGAGCATACCATTATCCTCCTTGATGCCAACTGATATCTACGGGCTCAGGAATATTGATTTGCTTGATGCTCTCAATGGCGTAATCGTCGGTCATGCCGGCTACATAATCGGTTACAATCCGCAAAGGGGCAGTTTGTTCTCTCAGGTAATAGGGTTGATTCCACTGCAAATTCTAACTTCCATTTCTTCTAAAAAACCTCCGAATTGCCTGTCGAGCGGTATGATTCCAGCCCGATAGAGTGCGATGTTCCAGCCGTGGGTTGTAAACAGGCCGTATAAATAGTCGAAAACGCCCAGAATGATGCGCTGACAAAAAATGCGGTAGCGCTCCATACGCGGATGACGATAGATGCGCTCTTTGTTGAAAGCGTACAATCTTCGCACCAGCTCCATCTTTTCGTTAGAGAAGCCGATATAGTCCTTATGGCGAGATTCTTCGACGATATCCCCCACTAGGGTGCCGATTATCTGGCCATTGGATGTGCCCAAGGCGGCACGCACTACGAGGTCTACCTCGTCAATGGTGATAAATTTGGCCGTTATAGCGTCCTCTAGGTCACGCCCAAGATAGGCCACTTTGTCAGCGAAACGCACCACACAACCCTCGTATGTCCCCGGGTCATGCCCGCGATCAACAAGAGTGGCTAGATCCTTCAGGGCTGCGGATGGGACAAGTCTCTGATCGAACATCTCGCCGCAATGCGAAACGAGGCCATCGCGGACAGCGTAGGTGAGGTTTAATCCTTGGCCGCCCCTAGCGATTATGTCTACAACCCTTAGACCGTGCAACTCGTGAATGAAGCCACCGACAGTTCTAGTTCGATTGTTGAGCACCCTCTCCCCCTCATGGCCGAACGGTGCATGTCCCAAATCATGGGCGAGGGCAATGGCCTGCGCCATATCAGCATCCAGATCTAGGGCCCGGCAAATTGTCACCGCAATAGTCGAAACATGGAGCACATGCTCGATGCGCGTGCAAATGTGGTCATTCTGCGGGGCATAGAAGGCCTGCGTCTTGTGTTTGAGCCTGCGAAATGGTGTGGAGTGGATGATGGCCGTGATGTCACGGAAATAATCTCCTCTAAGGTCCACCTCGCGGGGAAGACGCCGCGCCTTGAGCTGCTCGTCGGAAAGGAAATTTTTCACTTTTATCCCCTATTCATAGTAATTCGGCTATTTTCCTTCTCCAAGGGCCAAGAACCCCAACACTGAAGCTAGTTGGCACCTAGCCTGCCACTCGCGCGTCACCACGCGCGAAGCCCCTTGTCTAGCCCTCTCCTCAATGGAAACAACACCGTAATACCGTTCTATATTTTCTTTGTCGAGCTGGTGTGGCAACTTCATACCTATTTGTAGGCGCAAACACTGGGCCTCGACCTCACAAAGTTCACTAAAAATCATCGTGCATAGTGCCCTCTCTAATGCATCCACAAAATGTTGCTGCGCGCCGAGTGAGGTCATGACTGTTTCGGGGCGCAATTGCAGTATCTTGCAGAAAAGCTGGAGGTATTGTGGCAATTGGTCGGCAGACAAACCGACGAGGGCGGAGACATCAGCACTATGGACGGTGCGCAGGTGCGACATCAATTTAGTCAACTTTTGTAAAACCAAGATTAATCTTTCTGTAAGGCGGGCCGCCGAAGTAGACTGTATCGGCAGCCTTGGGCGTAGCAGCTCAAGTTCGGCTAACCCCCGAGCCGTGACATAGACGAGGGGCAGGTCTTTGTCCTTCATGTTGACATTTCTTATCTCCAGCAACCCTTGTTGCTGGAGGGCATGAAACGCCTGCTGCAATTCATGTTGCGGGAACTCCTTGAACACTGAAAATAGCTCTAAAATGCCCTGTTCAGTGGCCAAAATCGTCGTGGCGGCGCTGCTGTCGCCTAAGAGAAAATTGATTACCCCGCTGCGGCCACGGCGCCCAGCAAAGGCTTCGGCGCAGCGCAAGAGATACCCCCGCATTTCATCCTTGGTCACCATGTGAACACCCCCTTGTCCCTAGCATTGCTTCCGCCCTACAACCTCACATTTCCGCCTTGGATGCCTCACCCGACTTAGACGGGCGAATGAGTACGAAAGGGGTCTGCTCCCCACCTTGTCCAGCGGGGTTGTCACGCATGAGTGCCTTAAGGTCATGCGTCGTGTAGGCGATACCGCTGGAATGACCGAGAATCTCTACCCCTAAGTCATTGGCGTCCACTATCATGCAGTCTATCCCCAGAGAGGTCTTGATCTCATTGCATACTGCATCTGGCTTTTCAGGCACCAACACGCCCTTGGTGAGGTACCAATCAAAAGCATCGGCACAAAACCCGTCTATGCCAGCAATGCCATGCCCGGCAAGGCGATAGAACATGCCCTTGATGCCCAGGGGACGGGTGACTGCCGCTATGGCCGCAGCAAAGAGAATTCGTGGCAAGCCGGCGAGGTTAATGGCGCGCGGCAAGCCGGCGAGGTTAATGGCGATCTGCATTTTGTACGGGTTGCCGACCGACTCCCCTGCTCTGGTCATATGCACAAAGCGTGACAATAGACGCGCCCACCAGCCTATCTTTATTTCGCACATATCTACTATGCGTCCCTGACAGAGGGAAATTACCTTCTCGCTCATCGAAAGCACATCCCCGCTCTTGTACAAAGGGGAGACATACTGCCGTACAAGCTCAAGGTAGCTTTCCTCTGGGGTCACAAAATGCGTCTTTATAGCATGACGGAAGAAAATTTCCCCGCGATGCTCAATGGCTATTTTTTTTTCTGGATTTGCGTAGAAATCATCCACATTCCCATCCCCTTTGACCTGTTCCTCGGTTGCAGCCTGGCTAAATGGTGTAGTAGCTTAATCCCTGGGTGAGACCGGCAGCCTCTAGAGTTGCTCGGATCATCCCTAACTTATCTGAAGGTACTTCGAGAGCATAATCGCAGTTAATGGCTAAGTGCCGCGGGGCAGTGACCATACGAAAAGGAAAGTCGATTTGAACCCTGCGCAATATAGATTCTGATTGAAACGCTAGGTAGTGAGAATCAAAGACGATTAAACCAACCAATTCACCGGACAAGAGCCATCCTCCTTTAATCACAGTGGCATGTCGCCACTCTTGCTCATCACCTACTGGAGATTACCCTGCGCAGGTCGGCACCATTAGCATTCATGATGAAGATGACCGGAGATTCCTTATGCATTTCGACAAAAGCGATCTGTCTACCATCTCTCGACCAACGTGGAAACATCTTGGGATGCACAGAGAAAGTCAGCTGTTTCATATTCCTACCTTCAATGTCCATGACAAAAAGATCTTGTCCTGGGCCTTTCCGTCCCGAATCGCTGATTAAGAGTATTTGCTGGCCTAGAGGAGAAAACTGCGGATCGGCGTTGTGCCCCGCTGTGAGCAATGCTCGCTGCGCAAACGGCTCGACCTGGAGTATATAAATATTACGGGGCTCGGCAATGATATTGGCATCGATATCGCGCGCCTCCCATGTCCCATAGACGAATCTTTGGGCCGTGGGATCCTGGCTGGCTCTGGCAAAATTGTGAATTAGGCCACCCTGCGAGAGTTGTCGCTGCTGCCCGGTGGCGACCACAGCCTCCCACAGGTCATAACGAAAATTATGGGAGTGAATGTACTGCTCGAAGGTGTGGAGAAAGTAGACGCGACTGGAGTCATCGCTATAACCTAGAAAACGCACCGAACCTCCTGTCGGGCTAATGAGCGTAGCCGATTGCGTAGCTAGGTTGTACGCCCACAGGCTTTGATAGATGTCCGAATGCGCATCTGAGCGGCCGATCACCCCATAGAGAACCAGTGACTTGCCATCCGGAGAAAACTGAGGGAAGCTGGGCAGATCTCCGTTAATCCTTAGGAGCACAGGGGTGGTCTTTCCGGTGGAAAGGTCATGCAAGTGTAACACCGGCTCACCCGTGCCACCAATATAGCCAACCATAGTCCCCTGTCTGTTCACTGTTGCTTCTAATTGATGGCCGGGGAGGACATCTAGTTCTCTGACGTTGCCACTCACAGTATCCACTAAATGAAGCCTCGGCAACCCTTTTCTCTCCGCAATAAACAAGATGGTGCGATTGTCGGGCAACCACGAGAGGCCCTCAATACTGTTAAAAGAGTTTGTAAAGGCAATGGTGCTAAACCGGAATGAGAACAAGGGCAGCTTGTTGCCTGCTCGGTCGGTCGGGGGGGTGATAAAGCCTATGTCATAGTCCGTGCCCGGCGTCAACGGATGACGTGGAGTGAGGCGCATGGTATTGCCCTGCCAGTCGATGTTTACTGCGACTAGGGGCTGTATCTGCACTAACTTTTCCGCGGTGTCCTGGTTCATGGGCTCACTAAAAGTGATAGTTATAACGCTGTCCAAAGAAACCCCCTGGCTGTTTGGGAGCGGAAAAGTATACTCTACCGCGGGCGGTGTCACGTCGCGCTGGCAACCAACTAGAGTTAATGAAAGCAAGATGCTAAGAAAGATAATTGCTAATTTCTGCATATACCCACTCCCTTACCAGGTTCACTTTCCCGCTGGCATAGCTTAAAAGGCCGCCAAACCTTGATCGCTGAGATCGGTGATAAACATAAATCCCGGCGCATGGGTAATTACCAGCTCCGGCTTGACGGCCATGACCACAGCTTGTGACGTGCAGCCGCATGCCCAAAACACAGGTATTTCCCCCGCCTTAACATCCACACTCTCTCCCATGTCCGGCAAAGCCAAATCTACAATGCCGAGAGCCTGCGGGTCTCCGATGTGGACGGGGGCGCCATGCACTGCGGGAAAGCGACTGGTAATCTGAACTACCTTTACTAGGTTGCTAGCAGGCACGGGACGCATACTTACCACGAGCGGACCCTGCATCACCCCTGCTTTCTGGCATTCTCTATTCGTAATATACATGGGGACGTTACGATTTTGCGTGATATGCCGCACTTCTATGCCTGCTGCCTGCAGAGCCCCCTCGAAGGTAAAACTGCATCCCAGAAGAAAACTAACAAAGTCATCCTGCCAGTAGCTTCTAATGTCTGATGGTTCATCCACTAGCTGACCGTTCCTAAAGATCCTGTATTTGGGCAGATCCGTCCGCAAATCTGCCCCGCGAGCGACAAGCTTTGGCTCGAAACACCCTATATCTGTCACCTCAAGAATGGGACAAGGTTTTGGATTGCGCTGGCAAAAGAGCAAAAAGTCATATGCCAATTCCCGCTGTAAAATGACCAGGTTAGCCTGGGCATACCCTAGGGCCAGCCCGGCTGTAGGTCGATGCCAATTCCCAGTGCGAAAGCGCTCCCGCCAAGCAGCAGGGGTCATGAGGGATGCATCCTCGACCTTCATACTTCGCTTACCTCCACTCGCACATTCTCTCCCCTGAGCAAAACGTGAAAAAAACGCTTGGGCAACGCTCTGGTTGGCATCCCGCGAAGAGCCTCCTCGCTTAGCTGTAAGGCTTGTAGGGCCTCCTCATAGGAGACGGGGATAAACTGCAGGGCATCGCCCGTCCTCATCTGCCCGACCAATGGCAAATCTGCGCTGATGACTGTCGCTATCTTCATGTACCCACCCGTGGTCTGTCGGTCGGCCAGCATGATTATCTTCATGTACCCACCCGTGGTCTGTCGGTCGGCCAGCATGATAGTGGGATGCCCGCTACCGAGCACCTGAATACTGCCTAGAGCGACACCGTCGCTAATAGTGTCCGTTTGAAAATTTTGCACTAACCTTTCGCCACTCAAGCGACAACCCATCCGGTCGGCTTCTGCTGCCACTTGATACCTTGCGGAGCACAGCACCCGCAGGGCATCATCTGGGAAAAGGTGGTTTTGTGGGCCTAACATGACTCGCACCTGGCTTATGGCCGCGGGGAGCCGAGCCTGACTAGGCAAGGAAACGAACGAAGCTGCCAACGCGGGTTTGGTGTTCATATGTCAACTCACCTAAAGGTAACACATCACTAGCACGCAGCACACGTCCATGCCACCCTCCGAACACACCGCGCAAGAATGTAGCTCGGCTCCCCATCACCAAAGGGACGTCGATGCCGCCAGCCACACACAGATAGGCCCGAGCACCTGCCTCCATCTCTCCTAAGGCCAGCTCATCTCCATCTGTTAGATGCAGAGCTTCCCACGTAGGCACCCTTTTGCCGTTTCTATAGACCGACAACTTGCCCCCGGTGACCGCGGCGACGGTTTCGCCGCTAGCAATGAGCGTTGCTCCCCGCATAGTCATTTCTAGTGCGGCCGCTCCATCATAGTCATTTCTAGTGCGGCCGCTCCATCATCATTGCCAAGTAAGCGATTCCCCGCACGCAAGGAGTAGGTGTCGAGAGCGCCTCCCACGGGCACACCATATTGCTGCAGCCCCGGACGCCCCAAATCTTGCACTGTGGTGAGAAAGCCTGGATCAACCACCGTAAATTTAGGCATGTTCCGCATCCATCAGGACGACTCGCGGACGGAACCTGTTCGCTTTTACTAAATCGGCAATCTCCGCATATTCGTCGCCTGAGACTGAGCGAAAGCGCACCCACTGCCCCGGCCTGAGGAGGCTCGGCGGCGACTCTGCTATATTAAAAAAGCGCAAAGGGGTTCGCCCAATAATCCGCCAACCACCCGGGCTACTGAGCGGGTAGACACCAGTCTGCAGTTCGGCAATCGCCACCGAACCGGCAGGAACCTTGGTGCGCGGGACTTTAAGTCGGGGCAGCGACAGACGCGGGTCTAGGCCGCCAAGGTAGGGGAAGCCAGGCAAGAAGCCTATCATGTATACCGCATACGCGCGCCGCACATGCATTGCTACCACCTCTTCAACTGTCAATGATGTTTCTTCGGCCACCTGATCGAGATCGGGCCCCAGTTCACCCCCATAACGAACGGGTATCTCTAACACTTCCCTCTGGTGAGGGCGGCAAATTGCCTTAGATTTCATGAGTCCTTGGCAGATAGCTCTTAATTCAGGCGCGGTGATGACCAGAGGATCGTAAGAAATCATCAGGGAACGGTAGCTAGGCACAACCTCCCGCAGCCCTCGCGGTTGTAAAGCCACCAGAGCTCCGGCCAGGGCATGAACGTCACTGTTAATGCTTAGGTCGATGGTGCTGCCCAACTCGACCACTAGGTGACTTTCACCCGCGTAATAATACTGCCACATCATCCTACAACCGCTTCAAGCCGGAGAGTGTGATGTTTTGCTCAGCGACGAGCGCCACCATACCGCGAGCAAATTCCAAAGCGTGGGGGCCTTCTCCGTGCACACAGAACGTGTCGGCTACAACAGGTACTTTCTCTCCTGTTATCGCCGTGACAAAGCCCGTAGTAAGTATCTCCTTAACCTGGTCTCGCGCCTCGCCAAAACTATGGTAGAGGGCATGAGGGTGACTGCGCGGGACAAGACTCCCATCCGCCTGGTATCGCCTATCTACAAACGCCTCACGACTAACCTTAAGCCCCTGAGCGAGCCCTGCTTCAATAAGTCTGCTGTTCGCTAGACCGACTAAGATGAGTTGGTCGTCAACGGCCCGCACCGCCTGGGCTACCGCTTGGGCAACCACTACATCACTTACTGCTAGGTTGTAGAGCGCCCCGTGTGCCTTGACATGGGTGCCAGCCACTCCAAGCGATTTCGCCACACCAAGAAAAGCACCTACTTGATAAACGATAGCGTCAAACACTTCGGTGGGAGAAAGTTGCATGAGCCTTCGGCCGAACCCCATGAGATCAGGGTATCCGGGGTGAGCGCCAATGCTTACTTTAGCCGCCCGAGCCAAAGCAATAGTCTCGCGCATAACACTGGGGTCACCGGCATGAAAACCACAGGCAATGCTTACCGACGAAACGTAGCGCAAGAGTTCTTGGTCCTGACCTAGACGATACACTCCATAACTCTCGCCCATATCACAATTTATGTCGACAACACTTTTACCTGCCATGGGCATCGCCCTTCTGTTGAAAGCCAAGATCATGGGATATAGCCCGCGCAGAGCGCTGTAGTGAACGCACGAGGTACTCTATTTTTTCGGGAACAAAGCTGCCCACGGGACCGGCAATGCTGATCGATGCTACGACCTTCGCACTGTGATCGCGTACGGGCATGGCGATGGCGGCAGTTCCCGCATGTAGCTCCCCTTGGCTAAAACAGTAGCCCTGAACTCTTTCTTGCTTGATCAACTCGGCTAAAGCCTCGCGGCTGGCAGGCGTGGTCGGGGTTATGGGTAGAAACGTGAGCTGGGATAGCACTTGCTCTAACTCTCGCTCCGCCAAAAAAGCGATAAGGGCCCGCGGACAGGCTCCTGCATACAGGGGCGCCCGCCGGCCGATGCGGGTGTACATACGCACCGGATGATTAGTTTCTCTCTTTTCGATATACACGCCCTCAAGACCATCCCTGATGACTAGGTTCACCGCCTGGTCCACCCTAATTGACAACTCTTCCATGTGGGGCAAAGCTACGGCGCGTACATCGAGACGTTCAGCAACAAAATTTCCCATCTCCAAGAGCTTCATGCCTAGACAGTAAGCCTTGCTATTGTCACGCATGAGGAATCCGCTACCTTCTAGCGTCGACAACAGGCGCAAGGCCGTAGGCTTTGAGAGTTTAGCCAGCTCAGCTACCTGACGCAAAGTCAAATACGGCCGCTCGATGGTGAATAATTCAAGCACCTTTAGCCCCTTAGCAAACGTCGTGGCAATTGCCATGATGCCCACCTCATTTCATTTAATGGAACTAACATCTGCATTCTTACTTCGCGAACGACAAAAAAAATCCTGCCTGCTCCATAAATTAAGGTGGAATGTGGCAGGAAGTGAATGTCTCTTGCAGAATAGTGCTTGTTAGGCCGTGGTTAGACCATGGGACGAAAGATATGGCGGCTGAGCTCAGGTAGCTCGGGCTCCCACCAAATGCGGCGCTCCACCGATGGCAGCGCGAGGTGCAGGCCACCAAAGCTGCTTAACCGCAAGAGCGGCCGCTGTAGTTGTTGACAAAACGCGACCATCCAAGCGGTCCCCCCCGTAATACATGGGTCATCTTGAACTACGATGCCCACATCACAGTACAGGGCCATGAGAAAGTTGCGTTCAATCAGCCGACGACGCAAGACGTAAGTATCTCGACTAGGCTCGGCAAAGGGTGTAACCACTACCCCACCAAGTAGGTGTAGCTGCCTAGCTAGATTGCGGTTAGATCGCGGGTAGACTTCCTCGCCACTTGCTGTAGACAGGACAACCACAGCCCGGCCTCCGCCGCGGGCAACACCGGTAAGGGCAGCGGTATCAATACCGCGAGCTAAGCCCGACAGCACCACTACCCCGCGCCTGGCCAAAGTTAATCCCAGCTTCTCGGCTACCTGTTGCTCTTCTGCCGAACACGCCCTACTCCCCACTATTGCAATTATCAATTCCCCAACTCCCATCCCCCGGCACAACAATCCTACACCAAACACATGTTTGATGCAAACAAATCGGAGGTGTCAAAGTGCAAGTAGTGATCCTCGACTTGGGCAAAGAAACCTTTGCCATTGAAGCCCTTGCCGTCCAAGAGATCCTGCGCCGGCCACATGCCGTCTCTTTACCAGAGGCTCCGCCCCATGTTTTGGGCATCATTGATTTTCGTGGACGGAGCATCCCCCTTATTCACTTGGGCCGAATGCTGTCAGTGCCAACCACCGCTGAGGGTATGCGGGCGATTGTTTTAGAGGATGAGGGTTTTTCAGCGGCCTTCCTGGTGGATGACGTGAGCGATGTCATTAACATTCCCGACCACGCCTTCGACCCAATGCCGGCCGCTATTGAGGGGGCGACCCAGGTGCCAAAGGCTGTGGCTAGGCTCAAGGATCGTCTCATTGTCGTTATCGACCCCGTTAGACTGCTGCTTGGCCTCCGTCGTTAGTAGCTGGTTAGAACGGCCATTTCCCTTAGTTCCTTGAGCACCTGTTCCCGCTTAGCATCAACCCGCGCAAAGTCCATGTGGGGAATGTAGTAGGTTTCTAATTCATCATGCAGGGCCTTCGCTCGAGCCAAAAAACTGATGGCTAGTTGCAAGGCCCGTTTGCTTTCCTCGAGGACACAGTCCATGTCGATGCGCATAGCGGACAGTGCACTTCCATCTACGAGGCTATTTAGATTTTCGATCCGTGTACCTCCAGACTGAAAAGGGTGCACATTGCGGCTGGTCACAATACCTAAGGACAATTGCGGAATCACTAGGTGCTCGATTAGCTCCGGCCGCATGACACAATGAAAGGCATGAATGGCATAGCCACGACATTGGGCTATACGGAAGAGCTGTTCAATAATGTATTCGGCGCCGGTGCCTGGCTCGCCTTCGAGCACAACGATATTCTGGCACTCTAGGGTCACCGAAGAAAGTAGGCTCATTGGCCCGACAGGGGTAATGGCCGTAGCAAAGAGGTGTCGCTCCCGATACCCTGGCATAATGGCCCGCTTTGGCAAATACTCTTCTTCAAGCAACCCGACGATCTCTCGCCATCCCATCGCCGGATGTTGACCGCTCCGGCATCGGCATAGTAGCTCAGATGTTCATCATAGTAGTTCCGCGCGCTGCGCAAAAATCCGTACGCTTTACGAAACAATCGCGCAATTTCCTGCGTCAAGGACATGATATCCTCTCTGTTGCTCCTTAAAGCAGGCGCATGCCAATATTCACCTAGATTGACAATCTCGTCAATAGCGCCGGGATGTTTCGGGTCGACGACGTGGGGGGCAGTGCCATCGAGGATTGTCACACCAATATCTGGAAAGCATACACCGTCCAATGAATTGTAATCGGCGGAACAATGGTAGAACTCCGCTTGGCGATTATCGCGC
>QLUC01000052.1 GCA_018725275.1 Bacillota bacterium
TTCCAAGCATAGGCAAACGATAGCCGTTCCTTGCCAATTCGCTCTTCCGTCCAATACAAATCAGTAGTCACGAATATAGGCTGGATTTCGGCCACAATGCCGGCTCTCGCCATGCGCTCCACCAAATCACGCCGCAATACCTGGCAATGGATAAGTCTGTGGCGTCGGGTCTTGTTACTTCCTTGGGCAATTTCAATAGCGCGGATGGCTTGCTCGGCAGTGAAATCCCCTATGGCGTGAATAGCCACTTGAAAACCTGCCTGGTGCGCGGCACTCACCAAGGTGTTTAAACTATCCTGTGTATAGTAACTCAACCCCTTATTCAGGGGATCATCGGTATAAGGCTCACTCATAGCTGCAGTTCGCGCGCCTAGCGAGCCGTCAGCCATTACTTTGATGGTCTTCACCCCAAGGCGGTCGCTGTCCTTGGCATTAATGGCAAGCATGCGCTCCCCATCAAGCAAAATCTGTTCTCTATCCAAATTAAACAGCACATTGACCCGCAGGGGAAGTTCCAGTCTTTGGTACATTTGAACAATTTGCTGCCACTCGCTCCCACTGCCGTCATGCGTCTGTACTGTGGTGAGGCCGCGCGACACTGCATGCCGCGCAGCTTGTGCCAGTGCTTGACTGATTTGTTGGGGAGTTATCTCGGGGAGGACAGCATACACACATTCCATGGCTTTTTCGCGCAACACGCCCGTCAACTCGCCTTGATCAGTGCGGTCAAAACTCCCCCCCAGAACGTCCAAAATAGCAGTATCGACTTTAGCAATCTGCAGGGCAAGGCTGTTTGCTACGAGGACATGTCCGCAGGCGCGGAATAGGACGACTGGATGGTTGGGGGCAGCGCTATCTAGGTCGAAACGACATGGGTATCTCCCTCCGGGCCACTTGTTTTGGTCCCACCCTCGTCCAACAATGAACTCCCCTTGGGGGGTCATGTTGGCTCGTTCGGCAACCTGCTCCTGCAAGGAAGATATGCTCGTGACCTCTCGACAGTCTATGGTTCTCAAGTGCAGCCCAAACCCGAGGAGGTGCATATGGCTGTCATTAAATCCAGGGAGAAGCGAGCCCCCTCGAGCATCGATAATTCGAGCGTCCTTATGGGCAAAACTCAGTGCTTGAGAGTCGCTTCCTACATAGATTATTTCTTCCCCATCCGTCACTGCCGCGGTAGCTTCCGGCATGGCCAGGTTCATGGTCAGAGCTCGGCAATTAAAAATGATCGTGCGCACTAGCTCCCCCTTACCGCACCGTGGGTGGTTCATTCTTTAGGGTTTCAATGTCCTGCATAAGGTGACGAGTGGCATTGCTGTCTCCGAAGGCGACCAGCCCCACCGCTCCCTCACTGCCCCCTACTCCCCCACTGTGGACATGCACGGCCTCAAGTCCGTAAAGTGCCTGTATGGCCTCAATCTCCGTAATGACTGTGCCATAAACCACGGGGAAGAGACCACAAGGGAGACCACTGCACTCATCGATTTCTAATTGACCCAAGGTGTTGGCGGCATCGATCACTGAAGGGATGAGTTTTTCTAGTCCAATGGGGATAATGAGGTGTGCCCCGAGGGAGACAATCTGACCAAAAGCGGTACCTATCGTCCCGCCATTCTTGGCCGATACCAGAACACCCACGATGCCCTCCGGATCGAGAGCATTACCTCCCTTGACAAAAACGTCGCCCCTCGCAAATTCTCCTAAAACTTCTAGCCAAGGCCGAGTTGATACCTCTCCCTTGTCGAGAACCAATGGTGTAATGCGACCATCCGCAGGGGTTACTCCCCAGGCAGAGTCAATGACGATGCCTGCGGTGTAGCGACATTTTTCGATTGTCCTACCAGACAATTCTTCTGCTATGTAAGCATTAGTAGTTCCACCGGCAACAATGATTTTCCCATGCTTTAAAGCGTACTGCACCTCGGGCAATGCAGCTACCCCCTTGGCAATGAGCCGTTTGCTCGCGGCAGGAGTTAGTACAAAGGCGACCTTGCGCATTGTCTTTTACCTCGCTTTCACATATTTGGCGATTAGATTTGCTGCTCCAAGTAGTTTTCTGCCTTGCGGCTAGGGCAATACTAGTGCTGAGGTGGAAAAGATGACGATTACCAAACGAATCTGCGCTTATTGTGGCAAATCATTCCAGCACTACTGGGAAGCAGCCTTGCCTGATGAGCACTATTGCTCCGAGTGCGTCTATAGCACAATGGTTGTCAAACAATCGGAGCTCCTAGGTCATGACCATCGACCATAGTATTATTCTGTAACAAAAACACGGTGCGGTCAACCAATGATTTTTCATCCTCTAATTGCTCACTACATTGACTTGGCGAGATCAAGATTAGGTGCTATAATACTAAGGCACTGACAGTGGTTCGAACTACCTCTTGACTTGAACCGCTGATTCATGTAAATTGTATAGTGTTGTATGTCGGGGTATAGCGCAGCTTGGCTAGCGCGCCTGCCTTGGGAGCAGGAGGCCGCAGGTTCGAATCCTGCTGCCCCGACCAAAAATTTGGCCCCATAGTGAAGCGGTTAACACACAAGCCTTTCACGCTTGCGACGCGGGTTCGAATCCCGCTGGGGTCACCACTTTTATGCCGGCGTAGCTCAATGGTAGAGCAGCTGACTTGTAATCAGCAGGTTGCGGGTTCGAGTCCCATCGCCGGCTCCATCCGTAGGGGCGTCGCCAAGCGGTAAGGCACGGGACTTTGACTCCCGCATGCGTTGGTTCAAATCCAGCCGCCCCTGCCAATTTTATGGGCCATTAGCTCAGCGGTAGAGCACCCGCCTTTTAAGCGGGGAGTCGATGGTTCGAGTCCATCATGGCCCACCACTAATGCGAGGATGGCGGAACTGGCAGACGCGCTAGACTTAGGATCTAGTACTCACAAGGTGTAAGGGTTCGACTCCCTTTCCTCGCACCATCATCATCTGACGAAAGCTTGCCACTCGGCAAGCTTTTTAGTTTTTCAACACATCTAAAATCCTGCTGCCAGAACCGCGATGGCATTGACCACCATATGGGCGACAATTGGCGTGGCCAATGATCCTGTGTTCTCATAGGCCAAGGCCATGCCTATGCCAGCGAAAATAGCCCAAAAACCAATTAAACTCACCCCATGCATAAGGCCAAACAGCAAACTAGAGATGACAATCGCCTTCCTGACCCCATGTGCCGATCTAAGTAATGGGTAGAGCAAACCCCGATAGAAATACTCCTCAACGACTGGTGCTAACACCACGGCGCTCATAAAACCCGCAAACCAGGTCGCGCTAAAGACAAGCTGCCCTGCTACGGGATTGTTGCCCAGAGGCACTTCCAGGGGACGACCAAGCAAGGTCCAAAACAACACGACGACAAGGACCGGCAAGCTAGGTAGAAGCCGGTAGGCCAAACCGTACCCAATCCCTTGCCAAAAATTTCGCCTGAAGTCATCCCATGACAAACCTAGATAGACCGCCTGCGGCCAAAATCCGTAATGGACGACAAATGGCACGACTACGAGCAAAGCAGCGACATAGACCACAAAGAAGGCTACTGCTTCCTCAAGGTTAAATTGCCTTGTTAAAATCTGCGTGAGTAAAACCATCATCACGAGCTGAGCCACAACATACAATGCGGTCAAGCGAAATAGGTCGTGCCAAGTCCAATAAACCTTTTTTTCATCGAGGGGAGAATTTTCAGCGACAGAAAACAACCTAATTTTCACGAAATATCCATCCGAACAGGGCTTGCTGGTAAGGCATGAGCTCCGCAGGGGAAAAATAAAGGGCCAGTTCTCTGGCCGCGGCTTCGACGCTGTCTGCGGCATGGACTATGTTGCGGCTCATGGCTAGGCCAAAATCGCCCCTAATGGTGCCTGTGGCGGCTATAGCGGGGTCAGTATTGCCTATGAGGCTACGCACCGTGGCAACCGCCCTGTAGCCCTCTACAGCCAAGGCTACAACTGGGGCACTAGTGATATGGTCGACCAGTGCAGGGTAAAAATGCTTTCCTACGTGGGCCTCGTAATGCACCGCTGCCAGAGCATGATCAATCATGAGCATCTTTAGACCCGCAATTTTTAGGCCCTTCTTCTCCAGGCGCGAAATTACCTCCCCAACCAAGCCTCGCTGCACGCCATCAGGTTTTACTAGGCACAAAGTTCGCTCCAAATATTGCCCCTCCCTTCTCCTGCCTATTTTATTCTCCATCAGACCCAACAAAACCCTTCACCCAGCAAAAAATTATATTAGCGCGGAAAGTACACCACATGGGGAAGGTTTATTTTTACCTCAACCTGGGTGCCCACCGGCAGCAAGTTCGCCGACATGCGCTGCGAATGCAGCGTGGTCTGATCGGATAGCATCACCTGATAAATCGCATCGCCTCCGAGAAATTTCACTGCAACAATTGTTCCTGTCCCTTCATTTTCAGGCGCAAGAACCACATCATCAGGGCGTACCATAAGATCTATCTCTCGCACCCCAGCAAGTTGTTGTTCCACGGCAAATGATCCAATTGCCGCGACAACCAACCCCTCCTGCAGCACGGCAGGGAAAAAATCCGCCTTGCCGACAAAATTGGCGACAAAGCGCGTTGCCGGTTGATGATAGATATCATATGGAGTGCCCACCTGCTCTAACCGACCGGCATTCATCACCCCCACCCTATCTGATAAGGAAAGCGCCTCTTCTTGATCATGAGTGACAAGTATCACTGTGCTGCCGCTAGCCCTCAGGATTTCCTTGGTTTCCTGGCGCAAAGCATCTCTGAGTTCGGCATCTAAATTGGAAAAGGGTTCATCCAGTAAGACCACGCTCGGACAAGGAGCTAAGGTCCTAGCTAAAGCAACCCGTTGCCTCTGCCCACCAGACAGTTCGTGTGGGTATTTTTGGGCACTACTCTGGAGTCCGACTAAGTCGAGCATCTGCTCTACGCGCAGCTTAATGTCGGCCTTGCCCATGCCGTATAAACCAAAAGCAACGTTGGCGAACACTGAGAGATGTGGAAACAAAGCATAATCCTGAAAAACGATGCCTACCCCTCTCTTTTCGGGAGGTACATTCTTGCCGGCAAGTGCTACTGTCTGCCCATCTATTTTTATCTCTCCGCCATCAAGGTCCTCAAGACCTGCTAAGAGGCGCAAGGTGGTGGTCTTGCCGCAGCCAGAGGGGCCCAGCAAGGAGAAGAACTCCCCACGGGCGATATTTAAGTCCACGTTGTGTACGGCATCAATGGCGCCAAACTTCTTTTGGATACCTGAAAGAGTCACATATCCCGGGTGAAGGTCGCGAATGGGAAGCAGACAATGCATATTCATCGAGTTGATCCTTTCTACTAGCCAATGTGTTTTTTATCTCCGGCAGAACTCGCCTCAAGCAAAATCTTAATTGGCACCAACCCTACCAGCACAATGATTAGCGCTGGCAAAGCGGTACTAGTCCAGAGTGATTCGGCTGCCATCTGCCACACCCAGACGGCCAAGGTATCGTAGCCCATAGGACGCATCATCACTGTGATGGGCAATTCCTTCATGACATCCACAAAAACCAAGACCGCACCTGCCAGAACGCCAGGCATAATCAGCGGTAGCTGCACATCAAAGAGAACCCGCCTCGCATTTGCTCCTAAAGCCCGCGCCGCAAGTACAGTATTTGGCGTTATTTTCTCCATGCTGGCATCGACACTGCTATAAGCAATGGCCATAAATCTGACAATGTAGGCGTACATCAACCCCACGAGAGAACCCGTAAACAATAACCCCGGAGCAAAACCCCATAACTCGCTCGTCATGATGTTCAGCGAATGGTCAAGAAAAGCCAACGGGAGGAGAATCCCAACGGCGATGACTGCCCCGGGGATGGCATAACCGATAGTGACCAGGCGAGAGAGATTTTGGAGCGTCCTTCTGCCGCTTAACCGCGACAAACTGGCGACTATCAAAGCCAAGAGCACAACGAGCCCGCCGGCCAAGGATGCCAAAGTGAGACTATTGACGGCCAGGCGCCAGTAGGTTGCCATCACCGCAGGCGTCAAGATGGCGAGTTCGCGAACTGCCCAGACTAATAGCTGGAGAAGCGGTAAGCCAAAAGCGGCGAAAAGAGTCAAGGCACAACAAAGAGTAGCTAGGGCTGCTGTCCACCCACCGAGTCTTACGACCGGAATGCCGGGCAACTTGCCTCTAGATTGATAGTACTTCATCCTGCCGCGATTGCGATGCTCGATAAGCAGCAAGAAAAGAGAGAACAAGGCGAGCAGCCCAGCCAACTCCGAAGCTGCGCCAAGATCCATCATGCCGTGCCACACGCGCAAGATGCCGTCGGCCACCGTTGGAAAGTTAAAATACCTCACGGTGGCGAAATCGGCCAAGGATTCCATGGCCGCCAAGGCCACCCCCGCCGCGATGGAGGGACGCGCCAACGGTAAAGCGATGGTAAAGAAAGCCCGCAGCTTGCTACTCCCCAATGCCTTGGCCGCTTCAAAATTAGAGCCGGCCTGCTCCTCAAATCCTGCTTTAGCCAGGAGATAGACGTAGGGGTAGAGCGTCAATGTCATCACCAAGATAGCACCCCAACCGCTGCGGATTTGCGGAAAATAGGCATCTTGCCCCCAGGTGGAGCGGACAAAAGTGTGAAACGGACCTGCAAAATCAAATAGCGCCATGTAAATGAAACCCATGACATAGGCTGGAATGGCCATGGGCAATACCAGCATCCACCGAAATTGTCTTCTGCCAGGAAAGTCAAAGGCAGTAATAAGCCAAGCGAGCCCAGTGCCAATCACCAGCGTTCCCGCGGAAACGCCTAGAAGCAATAGGGCCGTGTTCCCGAGGAGCATAGGCAAAATAGTCTGCGCTAGATGCCGCCATACCACAGTGGAGGGCGTTAGCAATGAAGACGCCACTATCACAACAGGCAAAACCACAAGCGCAATAGTAACATACAAAACCAGAGGCAAGAGGCGACTAGGCCTCTTGCTCTGGTTGGGGTTAGGACTAACAACCATTAATTATCAGATCCTTTTTTAGCGATATCCCGCCCGATTCAAAAGCTCGACGGCGTCTTTTTGCAGACGTCCGTATTCACCGATGTTAAGGGGGTCGGTCTTAAACTCACCAAATGCGGCAATAATTGGGTGCGCCGCTACCTTTGGGTTTGCGGGAAACTCATGGTTGGAACCGGCAAATAGCTCCTGCCCATTGGGACCACTGAGCCATTCTAATAGCTTGATCGCATTAGCGCGATTGCGCGCATGTGCGGTGATTCCTGCGCCGCTAATATTGACATGCGCTCCCCGATCACCTTGGTTCGCCCAAAAAACCTTAATGGGGAAGTTAGGATTGCCCTCGAGTAAACGACCAAGATAGTAGTGGTTGGTGATGGCGACATCACCCTGTCCGGCTGCTAGTGCTTCCAGTATGCGGGTATCGCTATCGATGAGAATAGTTTCATTGGCCACAAAACCCCGCACTATTGCTTCGGCTCCGGCGTTGCCATGGGCCGCTATTAAGCTGGAAACCAAAGATTGAGTGTACGAATGGGTCGACGGGCGCATAATGAGACGCCCTTTCCATTTGGGGTCGGTTAAGGCCTCAATAGTAGAAAGTTGCTCGGGGGATACCCGGTCGGGATGATACATGATGGTGCGGACTCGCCTAGTCAGGCCAAACCAGCGATTATTGGTGTCGCGCAAGTTAGCAGGGATATTATTCTGCAGTATCGTGCTCTGCACCTCGGCCAGCAGACCGTCTTGACCGGCGAGCCAAAGGTTGCCGGCATCGACGGCAATATACATGTCGGCTAGGGTATGTTTGCCTTCGGCCTGAAGACGCAAGCGCAGCGCGGCGTCACTGCCGGTCGTGAATCGAACTTCAATACCGGTCTGTTTGGTGAATTCTTGAAATACCGGCTCCACGCCGTAATGCCGAGAGGTGTAGATGTTAATAACCTGCCCTGCCGCTACATCACGGTTATTAGCGCGACCGACGAACAGGCCTACCCCAAATAAAGCGATCACCAGCAGAACAACCAGCCCGGCAAATAAATGTTTTTTGTTCATAGTTACCCTCCTCTTGTTCTTTCGAACATGATAATGATTTTCATTAACAATATATCAGGGAGGGTAGGGGTTGTCAAGAGCCGATTTCCACTTATTTTAGTTCGTCATGCCTTCGCTAGTCCGCGTTTAGTTCTGACACTTTTGCGGCATCCAGTCTCTTGACTAATTCCACAACAAGCTTGACGGCCTGCTCATAATCATCACGGTGAATTATGCCGTAGTGGCTGTGAATGTAGCGTGTGGGCACGGCGATCACCAAGCTCGGCACGCCGCGTCCGTTAATGTGCATGCGCCCAGCATCGGTGCCACCGCCGGGCATCACATCAAACTGCAACGGTATGCCTACTTCCTTGGCCACATCAATGACAAAATTCCTTAGCTTGACATGCGGTACCATGGAGGCGTCGTAGAGCAATATCGCGGGCCCCTTGCCAAGTTTTTCGCTCATTTTTTCCGCTCCGGGAGTATCTCCGGCGATGCCCACTTCCAAGGCGATCCCTATGTCAGGATTGACCACAAAAGAACTGGTGGTCGCCCCGCGCAACCCCACCTCCTCTTGTACGGTGCCGACCCCGTAAACCGTATTGCCATGCTCGACCCCCTGCAGGGCCTTCAGGACTTCAATAAACAGGGCACAGCCAAGGCGGTCATCCCAGGCCTTTGCCATCAAGTATTTTTCATTTTTCATGACTGTGAACTGGGCATCAGGCACGATTGCATCACCAAGACGAATGCCAAACTCTTCCGTGGCCTCTTTTTCATCAGCGGCACAGACATCAATGAACATATCGTCTTTATCTACAACCTTGTTGCGCTCGTCCGCACTGAGTATATGCGGAGGCTTCGACCCGATAATGCCGGTGATATCACCCTTACCGGTCTTGATGATGACCTTCTGCCCGAGCATCACTTGGCTCCACCAGCCACCAAGAGTCTGAAACTTGATGAAACCTTCCTTCGTCACCTTGCTGACCATAAAACCGATTTCGTCCATGTGGCCGGCGAGCATAATGCGAGGACCGTCGGCAGTCCCCGGCTTCTTGCAAATGATGCTTCCCAAGCGATCGGTGCTGATCTCAGCGTACCCCTCTAGGTAGGTGCGAATAATCTTACGCACCTCGTGCTCAAACCCAGGGACTCCCGGGGCATCAGTAATTTCCTTGAGTAGTGTTAATGTGTTGTCCATGACCAACCCCCTAGCGTTCACAGATTTGCTTGATAGCCGCGAGCATTCCCGCACTGTTTTCACGAACCTTTTTCTTTAATAGGGGGTTAAGAAGCGCCGCGACCATGGGCATGCCAAATTCGAAGTCAACAGTCAGCACAATTTTCACTCCGTCAGCGACTTCGCTCAACTGCCAATATCCCTCGAACTTCTTCAGGTCGCCACTGACTTGAGTGTATTCGATGCGGTGCTGCGCCGGGTAGAAGACGTCGCGCTCCTTCCACTTAATGACGCGGCCGTCTACATTGCTCACCCAGCTACTCACCGTGCTATTATCGCCACGCTCTTCGACCTTGACACTTTGCAGGTTGGGCATGAACTTGGGGTAGCCCTCCATGTCCATGACGATACTCCATATAGGCGCGATCTCACCGGTGACGATAGTAGAAACTTCTATGTACGGCATATCTTCCCTCCTAAATATCATCCTTCATTTCTGATGCTTGGGCAAAGATTTTCTCCCAAATGCTAATCGCCGACGCCACTTCCTCTTCGGTAATAACCAAGGGTGGCTCGACCCGGATAACTTTCGGATTGTTAAGTGTGTAAGCCGCCAGCACCTTGTTGTTGACTAACTCAGCAATGGCATAGCCTGCATAACCCGCATCCGCAAACTCTATGCCGATGAGAAGCCCTTTGCCCCGCACCGCCGCCACCACCTCGGGGTACTTTTCCCGTGCGGCGTGGAAAGATTGCAGGAACTTGTTGCCCATGGCCTCGGCCTTAGACGACAGATTCTCCTCAACTGTTACCTTGATGGCCGCAATGGCAGCGGCGCAGGCCAGCGGATTACCCCCAAAAGTCGAGGTGTGCAGGAAGGGCGATTCACTCATACCCTGCCATAAGTGCGGCCTAGCCACAATCGCCCCGATGGGCATTATTCCGCCGCCTAATGCTTTCGCTAAGCAAAGAATGTCAGGCACAACACCCTCATGTTCTACGGCAAACAATTTGCCGGTACGGCCCATGCCCGTTTGCACTTCATCGGCGATAAGCAGTACTCCAAAAGCATCACATATCTCTCTTAACTCTCTCAAGTACCCAGGCGGGGGCACGATGACTCCACCCTCCCCCTGGATCGGCTCCACAATGACGGCCGCAGTATCGTCGTCAATGGCCTCGCGTACTGCCTGGGCATCGCCATAAGCCACATGCTTGAAGCCTGGCAACAGGGGCAAGAATGGGTTTCGAAAAAGCTCACGCCCGGTAGCACTCAGTGCACCAAGGGTCTTGCCGTGAAACGCCCCCTGAGTGGATATAATGCCTTGTTTTTTCGTAGCTAACTTCGCGAGCTTGAGAGCAGCCTCCACTGCCTCGGTCCCACTATTGCCAAAAAAGGAGTACTGGAGATCGCCCGGCGTCACCTCGGCCAACAATTCGGCTAAATCGGCCATAGGCTTATTTAGCAAAATCTTGGTCGGCATGGCCATGCGGTCAAGCTGGTTCTTGACTGCCTCCACAATCTTCGGGTGGGAGTGCCCCGCACCAAACATGCCGTAACCTCCCAACAAGTCAAGGTACTGGTCCCCCTTGATATCGGTGACGGTACTGCCCCTTGCTTCCCACTCGACGGTGGCCAAGCCCATGTAACGGAAAAGACGCGACAAACCAGGATTCAAGTAGCGCTCATATTTTTCAATAATCTCTTCGGCCATCAAGGTGGCATCTGTATGTACCATGTCTATCCCTCCTACGTCATCTTTACCACATAAATTGTACACTACCTAGTGTACAAATCAAATAAAAAACCACTCCCTCAGCGAATCGCATCAGGAAGTGGTCTTCAAAACAAATGGTCGGGCTGACAGGACTTGAACCTGCGACCTCTTGCACCCCAAGCAAGCGCGCTAGCCAAACTGCGCTACAGCCCGTCGCTTGCTTATTATAGCCTAGAGGTACATGTTTGGCAAGCAAAATACCCTTTTGCTAAAGAATTATCGCCATCAACCCGCCACTACCTTATTAACTCCTCGCTCTGCTTCACGAGTGACCCTGCGTCTTACC
>QLUC01000053.1 GCA_018725275.1 Bacillota bacterium
TGGGCTCGATGAAATAGTGACCATGAGCTTTGCGGACCCCGCTTTTTTGGCACGCCTCTCGATCAAGGATGACCATGTGTGGGCTTCCCCGCTCTGCATCCAAAACCCCCTCGTGCGTGAGCGGAGCGTGATGCGGGGCACGCTAATTTCTGGTATGCTTGAAGTACTAGAATATAATCAAGCCAGACAATTTTTCGGGATGGCCTCCTTTGAAATAGGGCGGGTTTTTCTGCCCCGGCCACAGGGCGAGCAAGGTCAACCGGAGGAAAGACTGATGGTGTCCTTGGGCGCATACGGCGTTCGCCGGGGCAATTGGCAGACTCCATCTGAGATTTTGGATTATTTTTATGTAAAGGGCGTAGTGGACGCACTTCTCCCAGCAGCGGGAGCCGTTCCTAGCCAACACCACTTCCTGCACCCTGGGCGTCAGGCCAATATTGTGGTCGGCGGAGAAGCTGTAGGGTTCTTAGGAGAAATGCATCCTGGTCTTGGATTGAGGGAGCGTTTTGTGGTCTGTGAAATTGATGTGGGCAGGGCATTTACACTCGCGTCGTTCGAGCCCTCTTACCAAGGACTCGCCAAAATGCTGCCGATGGAAAGAGACTTGGCCTTTTTGGTACCGCATCAAGTAGAGGTGGCGGAAGTTTTTCGCGTGATGCAAGAAATTGGCCGTGGTCGTATAGGTCAGGTCCACTTGTTTGATGTTTACACCGGTCCCGCAGTGCCAAACGGCATGCGGAGTATGGCGTTTCGGTTGGAGATAACTTCGACCATGGGCGGCAATGCCGACCGCGAGACAGCGCAGCTGTTGCAAGAGATAGCTCATGGTGTGGAAAGGGCTTGTGGGGCCACTTTACGAGGTTCAGCAGGAAGTTAAGTCCTTGTGGAGTATTCTATGTATGAGGAGGGGGAGCCGTGGACAACAAGAAAAGGGTAAAACTTAGTATTTTTCACCAAACAATTCACCTGCGTTGCACCTCCCCCGACGAGATGTATACCCTGGCCCGTGAAGTTGATAGGCGCATGGCTGAGTTTGCCGAACAGGACGACCGCATCAGCGTCACCCAGCTAGCTATCTTAGCCGCCCTATCCTTTGCGCAGGAGAACATAGAGGTAAGTGGCACAGTAGCCCAGCTTGAGCACCAGGTGAATGTACTTACGCAACAGCTAGCACAGCTCAAAACCAATGGCGGAGCCCAATCTAATTATTAGGGGGGAAAAGATGCCACCTCTCAATGGCCTTGATTATGTACTGCTACTGGTTGTAGGGTTTTTTACCTTGGTCGGCTTGAGGCGCGGCCTGGTTAGACAGGTTGTCGACCTGGTAGCTTGGGCTGGGGCCATCTACTTGGCATTTGCCTTTGGTTCAGGAGTTGCAGCGGAGCTTAATCGCCTCTTTGCCCTCGAAGCACATCTTAGCCGCGCTCTTGGTCCCCTCTGGGGTAATTTTGCCATCGGAGCGGCGGCGGTCAATGTGCTCGGGTTTGTTGTTGTCTTCATGATTGCCCGCCTGGTCGCGGCATTCGTGGCTGGGGTCTTAGACATGTTCGCTGAACTGCCCGTCATTAACTCCTTCAACAGATTGGGAGGGGCGGGCTTCGGCTTGATCAAGGGAGTGGTCGCGATTTTCTTTTTCTCGACGATTGTCAAAGCCATACCGGTCGGGGCGTTTTCCTTACACATCGAGACTTCTTATGTGGTCAACACCGTGCTTGGCTTCAGTCCTCACTTGTACGAATATCTACGGGAATTTATTTTGCGAGTAAGGCCAGTGGTGTAATAATATGAATGAACGTACCATACGAGTGCTAGAGCTGGACAAAGTAAGAGATTGTCTGGCAAAGTTCGTTTCATCACCCATAGGAGCAGAACTGGTAGCGGACATGGTGCCTAGCGGAGACCGCGCCCAGATAAAACGATGGTTAGCTGAAACCGGAGAAGCCAAAGGGATTCTCCGCGGGGAAGATTTTCCACTCAAGGGTGTGGCCGATGTGCGCTCGACCGTGCATCGCTGTCACTTGGGAGCAGCGGTTTCTCCGCTTGAACTGTTCCAACTCGCCCAGGTGCTCGGCGTGACCAGACGCGCGCAGCGCTTTTTTTCTGAGCGCCAAGGGATGTACCCGTTGTTAACTGAACATGCTCTCGCTATTGTTCCACTCAAATCGGTAGAAGAAGAAATTTTTGCGTGTATTGGGGAAGGCGGAGAAGTTCTAGACAAGGCGAGCGAAAAGTTACGTCAACTGCGGCACAATATACGTGGCGCCCAAAGCGACATCAGGGCGAAATTAGAGGGCATGTTGCGCTCCTCCACCATGCAGAAATACCTGCAAGAGACCCTCATTACCATGCGCGGCGATCGGCATGTCTTGCCGGTAAAGGTAGAATACAAGGGGCAGGTCCCTGGCATTATCCATGACCAGTCAGCCAGCGGCGCCACAGTGTACATTGAACCTATGGCCGTAGTCGTCATCAGCAATCGACTGCGCCAGTACCACGCGGAAGAAGAGCACGAGATTCTGCGCCTGCTTCGAGAACTGTCGGTGATGGTAGGGGAGCAGGCAAGTATTGCGCGGAGTAACTTCAAGATTCTCGGCTGGCTTGACTTTACTTTGGCCAAGGGCCGTTTGAGCCTAGAATGGCAATGTACTGAGCCCGATCTCGCGTCAGACTATGAATTGCAATTTCTGCAGGCGCGTCACCCACTCATCCCCAGAGCCGTGGTTCGCCCCATAGATGTGCGTCTAGGGCAGGACTTTAGTGTGTTGCTCATTACCGGACCAAACACCGGGGGCAAGACCGTCACCCTCAAAACCATTGGCCTACTTACGCTCATGGTACAATGCGGGCTGCACATACCAGTGGCCTATGGTAGCCGAGCTGCTATCTTCAACAGCGTTTTTGCCGACATTGGTGATGAGCAAAGTATCGAGCAGAGCCTCAGTACGTTTTCGTCGCACATGAGTAACATTCGTCAGATTGTTGAACTGGCCGACTATAGCTCCTTGGTGCTACTTGATGAACTCGGTGCGGGAACCGATCCCACCGAAGGCGCGGCCTTGGCCATGGCTATCGTGGATGTGCTCTTTGAACGAGGGTGCCGTATGGTGGCAACCACTCATTACAGCGAACTGAAAGCCTATGCCCACACGAAAGATGGGGTACAGAATGCCAGTATGGAATTTGACGTGGAGTCCTTGCGCCCCACTTTTCATCTCACCATCGGATTGCCTGGGAAAAGTAACGCTTTTGAGATTTCTCTGCGGCTCGGATTAGACATAGAAGTCATCGAGCGCGCGAGAGGGTACTTGAGCGGAGACGTTTTGCGAGTAGAAGACCTCATCAGGAGTCTAGAAAAAAACCGCCAAGAAACAGAGGAGGCCCGTCAGGAGGCCTATGTTATGCGCTCGCAAGCACTTACCCTGACCAAACAAGCAGAGGAAAAGACCGAGCGCCTGCAGGCCAAGGAGAGGGATATATTGCAGCGGGCAGCCGCAGAGGGCAAGGCGATCATCTACCGCGCCAAGCATGAAATAGATGCCCTAATAGAACAGCTACGTGTTGCGCATGAGGCCAAGTCGGCGCAAGAAATGTCCTCGGCCGTAGAAAAAGTGCGCCAAGGCTGGCGCGACCTGAGTAAAGAACTCCAGCGAGATTCAGTCTGGCCACAGGAAATGCCACTCGCTGAGGCGGCAATTGATATAGTGGTCGGTGACGAGGTGATAGTCACGCATCTTAGGCAAAGAGGCAAGGTGCTAGAGATTAAATCACCAGGGCAGGCTACCGTGCAAATCGGAGCGCTGCGTACCGTGGTCGATGTCAAACTCTTGCGAAAATTCGAGCAAAAAAAACAGGCCGCCGTGCGGCCTACAGCTGGTTTTCATATGGTCGATTTAAGTCGTGGCACTGTCAAGCTGGAGCTTGATATACGTGGGCATACCATAGAGGAAGGCATCCAGAAGGCTGACAAGTACCTCGATGATGCGTTGGTATCTGGGCTCACCCAAGTGCACATTATTCACGGCAAGGGGACTGGTGCCTTGCGAGAAGGTATCCGGGAGTTTCTAAAAACGCATCCGCATGTCGGCAGTTATCGTTATGGTCAGGCCAATGAAGGCGGTTCGGGCGTTACTGTGGTGGTCCTCAGTTAATTGCCGCCGCCGGGGCCGTCATTGCCGGATGGCGGGGAGTGGACGGTGCAATCCTCGAAGGGCACCTGCCTCGCTCGGTCTGCAGGGTGTAGCTGGTTGCCACTGCCATCGAGGAGCACGACGTATGGGTCGCGCCGCACCCGCAATTGTTGGACCACGGTGTGGGGAGGGCAAAAATCCGTCGCTAATTGTCCGCTTTCCACACAGATTTTTACTAACACATGCATGTCGCACGGATTTTCGGGGCGTGGTTCGGTGCCGGCGATAAACCAGTCACTGCGAATATCTTCAGCGGGACAGAGGGAGCTCGGATATTTCCCGGAAACGGAGCAGAAACTGGCCCGTACAAACCCAAGGCGCCGCGGCGGGCCGAAGACCCCATATTCCT
The DNA here is from genome assembly GCA_018725275.1 of Bacillota bacterium. Lineage (GTDB taxonomy): Bacteria > Bacillota > UBA994 > UBA994 > UBA994 > BS524. The sequence continues at coordinate 4,537 of QLUC01000053.1, forward strand.
CATACCATTCTCTAGGAAATTGTGCCAATTGAGCCGCAGGGGCGTTCCGCGTGAACAAGCTCATGGTGCGACCGAAGATGGCAGTGGCGAAACCGCTGCCCACGGCGTTGCTGCCGGTACTGGGGAAAGCACCGCGCACAAAAGGGTCTGCGCGGAGCAGCCTTTGCAGGCGCTCCTCCGCTGTCTCATTGGTCGGGGCCGCTTCTAACTCCGGAACGATAGCCCTGCGTTCCAGTTGGCCGCCTTTTAGGGTTGGGATGCCGGTAGTTCTATCATCATGGCCAATCCAGACCCCGGCGGTGAAATCTGGAGTATACCCCATAAATACAGCATCCACGTTGTTGGTCGTGGTGCCGGTCTTACCGGCAGCCTCTCCGGGGAACCTCCCCATGGCGCCGCCCCGCAACCCAAAAAATCCTGTTCCTGTCACTCCATCGCGGTTTTCCACCGTGCCACGGAGTATATCTGTCATTAACCAAGCCACCTGTTCGCTGATGACGACTCTTTTTTCAGGGGATGGAGCCGTGTAGAGCACCGCACCATCGCGGGTGCTGATACTCAGTATGGCGCTCGGTTCAACTAAGATACCGCGGTTATTAAAGACATTGTAGGCGCGCACCTGCTCAAACAAGGTCATCCCTCGTGTCATGCCGCCGAGTGCTGCGGCGGGAACGTAGTCGTGTTCCGGCCCTCCTGGTTCGACGAATGACGTGATGCCAAGCCTCTTCGCCCACTCGATGGAATTGCTGATGCCAAACGAGTGGAATAGCTTGGCTGCCATGACGTTATACGAGCGTGCCAGACCGGTGCGGATCGAAGTGTGGCCCCAGAAGGTGTTAAAATCAAAGTTTCGTGGCACAAACAATGGCTCATTCGGATTGCCAGTGGGAATGCGCACCGGTGCATCGTCAACGGTGCTGGCGGCGGTGATGCGCCCGGCGGCAAGCGGAGGGCCATAAACCAGTAGAGGCTTAATCGCCGAACCCGGCTGGCGCTGTTCTTTGGCGACTCGATCGCGCCCGAAGCGCCCTATCATGTCGCGCCCGCCGACCCAAGCCCGAATAAAACCTGTGCTAGGTTCAATGACGAGCATGCTGACCTGTGGTTGCAGGCCGTGCGCATTAGACCAGGTGAAGGCACCAGTTTCAGCAGCTAGTTTTCTGATTTCTGGGTTAGGGTCGTTGCGGGCCTCTCTTTGTTGGCGCTGTAAAATTCCGTTTTCTTGGGTAAAAATCTCTAAAGCAGCTCGCTCGGCGGCACGCTGCAGATCCAGATTAAGGGTGGTCTTAATGGTGAGTCCCTTAGTGTGGATCATTTTCGAGGCCTCGGCCCGACTTATTCTCCTTTGCTCCACGAGGATGTCTTCAGCCTGGGTGATAACATGGTCGACAAAGTACATAGCTAAGGTGGTTTCTCCTGGTTGCGTGCGGGGCGTAACCAGGTTAATGGGGGCAGCAAGGGCCGCATCCCTTTCAGCCTCGGTGATGCGCCCATGTCGCAAGAGTTGCGCTAGCACTATGCCTTGTCTGCGACGAGCAGGGGCCATATCTGCCGCCCGTGGGCGCCAGGCGTTTGGTGATGGCAAAAGGCCAACTAACATACTGCTTTCAGCCAAGGTTAAATCACTGACATCTTTTCCGAAGTACTGTTGCGCGGCGGCTTGAAACCCATGCGCTGAGCCACCCAAGAAGATCTCGTTTAGGTAAATCTCCAGGATTTCCGTTTTAGAGTACTTTCGTTCCAGACGCAAGGCCACGTAAATTTCTCGTACTTTGCGCCTAATGGTCACACTTTGATCGCTCAGGATGTAGTTTCTTGCTACCTGCTGGGTAAGAGTGCTCGCACCCTGAAAGTCCTGTCTAGTTAAGGTAAGGTAGGCAGCCCTCATCAAGTCGCGCGGCGAAACACCGAAATGGCTGTAAAATCTAATGTCTTCCATAACGATGACCCCATCCACAAGATGGGTAGGTATGGCGCTGAGAGGCACTGTAACGCGATTTTGTTCCGCATGTAGCTGCGCAATGGTCTCACCATTGGCATCTAGCACAAAAGAGGTCTCGCGGGGCGGCTGATTGAATGTAGGGTCCGGAATGTCGTACACAAAATAATAGACAACGCCAAGTCCCGTGGCAAAAACGGCAAACAGGGCGACAATGATAATGTAAAGCGCACGGAGCAATGGGCCTCTAGTGGGCTTCTTGGTGCTCTTCGCTGCAGCCTTCTTCCCAGTCATCTTCACCGCGCCTCCCTTCCAATTAAGTATAGCATGCTTTTTATTCTATCACATGGGGTTAGGTTCCACTAACAATATCGCTCCAGCACATGGGCCACACAAATGGTGCGTGAAGAGCATATATTATGTAGAGCATAATTTTCAGTTAACAAGGGGGGAGTACGCTGAAACGTCACCGAAGCATCAGAGTTCTGCGCATAGTGCTGATTATAGGGGCAGTTTTTCTGGCTGTCTTCGTTCACTTTCTCGATGTACGGCTTCTGCCCCCCTTGACTGCCGTCGCCGAAGTTTGAGCCAAGATAATAGCCACCCAGGCTGTCAGCAAAACCATAACTACCAAAATTGCTGAGGAATTGTCCTATGGTACTTTGATAACGGTCCACACTGATTACGGGGGCCGTCCTGCTTGGGCGGAGGTGAATACTAACGAAGTTAATCGCATAGTCCATTCTACAACCTTGCGAGTGATGCAACTCCTAGAGCGCCTTAAAGGATCCTCTATAGCTATCCCGCTCGGGCAAGCCTTTGGCAGCCCGGTGTTGGCTAATGTTGGTCCGAGGATTACTTTTACCCTGGTTCCAATAGGGCGCGACACAAAATATATTTGTAAGTCTATACCACTGTCTAGGTCATCATACCATTTGCCATCCAGAGCGTCCAAGTACGGACGCAGGTGCCGATTGCTGATGTCACATACTTAGGCGAGGTCCCACAGGCGGTGTTTAATTTGCCTTTTCCCCTGGCTACGGGTCTAGGTCTCTCTCCGCCAGGAGAACGTCCCCCCTTGCCGAGCCCCCCCTAGTAAATACACTGCCTTCTCTGCTAGACTATAGTTATGAAAATGGAAGACATTTTTTCCGCAAGCGGCAAGTTAGCCCGTTATCATCCCCAGTATGAGCCAAGGGATGGCCAACTGGTGATGGCGAAGGCCGTTGTAGATGCTCTGCAAAGTAAACATGTGCTATTAGCCCAAGCAGGAACAGGTCTAGGAAAAACTTTCGCCTACCTTGTGCCGGCAATTATGTTTGCTTTGCGCGAAAACAAGAGGGTTGTTATATCCACTCGCACGATCAGTCTGCAGGAGCAGGTTTTTAAGAAGGACATCCCTTTTTTGCAGCGTGCCCTTGCCCCAGAGTATGTTTTTGTGGCCGTCCTAGCTAAGGGGAGGGGCAACTTTCTTTGTCGGCGCAAGATAGACAGCCTACGTAGCTATGACCGGGGGATTCTGACCGAAAAAGCACATGTCGATGAACTCCGAGAAATTCAGCGCATGGTGCTTGCCAAGAGCCTCAAGGTTGGAGATCGCGAAGAAATAGGAACCCGCATGGCGACAGAGTTGTGGCCGTTGGTATCAGGGGACGGCGATGCATGCGTTCGGCGCCAGTGCCCCTACGTAGATTCTTGCTACTACTACGTGGCTAGAAGGGCTCAGGCCAAGGCTAATATAGTAGTAGTCAATCATGCCCTCTTTTTTGCCGATACCGCCATTCGCAAGGAAGCAGATTTTACGGCCGAGAAAGCGGTACTGGAAGATTATGCAGCGGTTGTTTTTGATGAGGCGCATAACCTCGAAGATGTGGCCACCGATTTTTTCAGTTACCGAGTCAGTCAGCCCCGCGTCCGTCTGGCTACCACCGCCGTGTTAGCCAGCTTTAGGTCGCTCGGTGTGCTGAGTTCAGTGGCCCATGGTGGGATTTTGGCTCCTATTGAGAGCGCAGCCCAGCAGTTAATTAGTGAGGCAGGGCTCTTTTTCGCGGCATTAGGAGAACCGCGGCGTCTAACTGCTAAAGACAAAATCGAAAACACCATAAAAAAGCCCTTGCAGCTTTTAGCCGAAACCATCGTCGAGCTAAAGGGTGGCGAAAATAGCGATGAGCAAGATGCCCACATCGCGATGCTTGCGGAGAGAATTGGGCGCATTGACCGAGACCTTGAGTTTATTCTGTCGCGACCAGAGGGCGACAAGTTTGCCTACTGGGTAGAAGCTGGTTCTAGTGACCCAGCACTGGTCGCTGCCCCCGTTTCTTTGTTTGAAGATTTGCGCGAACACGTTTTTCGCCGCATTGACACCGTGATTTTAACGAGCGCTACCTTATCTTCGCGCCTAGTGAAGCGGATAGGTGTCGAAAAGTGCCATGCCTTAAAAATCGACTCACCTTTTGATTATGCTCGACGTGCCTTGTTATACTTGCCTAAGAATGCCATGGAACCTTCGGAGTCACCAATATATGACACCTATGCGGCCCAACAGATCGAAGAGATTGTGGCGGTCACTGAGGGGCGAGCCTTAGTCTTGTTCACCTCTTATCGAGCGATGCACAATGTATACGAGCGATTAAGTGCCCTTAAAGAGAGAGGTTATGTCTTGCTCAAACAAGGGGATGATTCCCATGGCGTGACCTTGCAGAAATTTAAAACAGGACATAGGACAGTCCTCTTGGCAGTCGCTAGCTATTGGGAGGGCATAGATGTGCCGGGGGAAGCTCTGTCGTGCGTTGTAGTTGTCAGGTTGCCCTTTAACGTGCCCACCGAGCCGATTGTTCAAGCTCGGTGTGAGGCCTTAGAGCGACTAGGCGGGAGCTCTTTTTATGACTATTCCTTACCCCAGGCGGTATTACGGTTGAAGCAGGGTTTCGGTCGCCTCATCCGCACAGTCGATGACAAAGGAGTGGTAGCCATCCTCGATGATCGGCTACAGAAAAAGTCATATGGTAAAGTATTCCTTCGGGAATTGCCACCGGCGAGATTAACTCACGACCTCGACGACGTGCGGCAACTACTCTCTTGATTCCACTGCTCTCTTGATTTCACCGCGGTGCCTATCCAGCGTTCTCAGTGGTAATAGATTCTAAATATGCTAAAACAACACTCTAGTGGCATGTCGCTACGACCGATAATCATGGTTTTTCGTAGCGACGGTGTATTACACCGCAAAAAAACAGGAAAAGACCTAGGTATGGCGAATATAGTACAAGCACACAACAAAAGATTGAGCTTACGAGGGGGACAGCATGGAATGGCTAGAAAATTGGTTGCTGCGCTGATGTTGACTTTTGTCTATTTCGGCAGTTTTCTATCGGTGCGTGCCTTCTCGCCGCAACCGGGGACGGTTGATGACCCGATAATTTCGGTCAGTTACTTTGTGCAGGGGATTGCCCCACTACAAAACAGGCTGAACGCCCTAGAAGCGCAGGCTACGTCAACCACAGCCTTGGCGACCACCATACAGCAATTACAAGCACGCATTGTAGAGCTTGAAAGGCAGGTCGCTCAACTGGAGAGGCAAAGCATTGCTCCTCCGGTTGTGCCTACTCCGACTCCTAATCCGCCAATTGTGGTGCATGGGTTTATTACGGGCGCCGCTGTGGTGAATGTCCGTCAGGGTGCCGGCACAAACTTTGCCGTGTTGACCACGGTGACTAACAATACGAGAGTGGAGATTCTGGAGCGCGGACGGGATTGGCATCGAGTCAGGTTAGCTGATGGTCGAATTGGCTTCATCCACGTCACGCTGGTGCGTATTCCGTAACATCAAAAAAGCCTGCTCACCACAGGTTTTTTTATCAATATGTTTCGACTATGAGATTATGAGCATGTAGATATGAGGTGTTTTAGTGTCTTTTCTGCAGAGACTATTTAAAGAAGCGCGTCCCCACTGGAAATATTTATTAGTTACCGGCCTAGCCATCCTTGGCTTGACTGGTCTTGACCTTATGGCGCCGCAACTCATCCGGAGCCTGCTTTCCCACGTAGAGTCTGGCGACAAGCTGACCATGGAGGTCATAAGGCCCATCGCCCAGAGTCTGTTGCTTCTTTATGCCAGCAAGATAGGGTTTCGTTTTTTGGCGAGTTATATGTCTCACGTGGGTTCATGGCAGCTGGTGGCGGATATGCGCACGAGGGTGTATGACCACTTGCAAAAATTGTCCATGGGTTTTTTTCAGGATAAGCAGACCGGGCAATTAATGTCCATTACTATCAACGACGTTGCAACCTTTGAATCACTTATCGCTCACGCCATTCCCGAGCTTGGGGCCAACATCTTGGTGCTGGTGGGCGTTTCAGCTATTTTGTTTAACATGAACCCGACTCTCGCCGCGCTCACCCTTCTGCCCGTCCCCTTTTTGTTCTTGGCGACTCGACTCTATGCAGTGAAAGTCCGTCCTATCTTCTCCGTCGCGCAGAAGAAAATTGCCGATCTAAACGCGGTTTTGCAGGACAACCTTTCTGGTCTGAAAGAGATACAAATCTTTAATAAACAGGCCTGGGAGCGTCAGCAAGTCGACCATCATTCCCAATCTCATGTCCAGGCGATTCTGAGAGCACTCCGTTTCGGGG
>QLUC01000054.1 GCA_018725275.1 Bacillota bacterium
ACTTTCGGTAAAGCGCAGGAGGGAGGGAGGAAGATGGGAATGAGCTTAGGATTTGCTCCAGGTGGAGTGCTAATCATGCTGGTGATGTTTATCGTTTGGGTGGCCGTTGTGATGTTCCTGGTGGCCAGCGCTTTGGCCGTACACTACTACATTGCCGGCAAGACCGCGGAATATGACCGCGCCAAGGATATCGCGGTGAAGGTGCTGGGTCTCGTGGTGGGGCTAATGCTGTTTGTGTTGATATTTGTGCTCCTATTTCGGTGATCGAGAGACCAAGCACATAGAATTGTCGAGGGCATATTGTCTGAGGGAGATGAGCCATGCACCTTCCACTAGGCATTTACGAACAAATTGTCAATCTCGCTACCCAGAGTGGCCTCCGGACCCTCGGTCCGGGCAAAGAAACAGAACTGGTGCCACTTGACGGCGAGGCGGCCGAGCCCTTGCTCGCTCGCTACCTAAACGAGGCGCTGACCAAGGGGCTGGCCTACTTAAATGACAAATCCGGTGAAGATGAAGTGCTCAGGCGGCAGGTGGCTGCGTGCAATCTCCTCATCGAGCTCATGGCCGAACTCACCGACGAAGATAATCTGCTTGATTGGCGCATCGGCCCCACACGGCAGCTGCTGTTAGCCGTTCTTGATAAGCAGAACCGAGCGCCGGCGCTCACCCCCGCAAGACACCAATCACTGCCTCGTCCTGCCACCACTCTCTCCATCAGCACTTTGCTTACCGGCTCTGTCCACGAACCGTCCATGCTCAGCGAGCTAAAAAAAGAGATTTTAACCGCAGACAAGATTGACTTACTGGTCTCATTTATAAAATGGAGCGGTCTCAGGCTCATCATGGAGGAATTGCAGACATTCACTAGGACGAAACCCCTCCGGGTTATTACCACCTCCTACATGGGCGCCACGGACCTTAAGGCCATCATGGAGCTGGTGCAATTGCCGGGCACAAGGATTAAAGTGTCCTACGATACGCGCTCCACGCGGCTCCATGCTAAATCTTACATGTTTACCCGCGAGAGTGGCTTCTCAACCGCCTACATAGGTTCGTCCAACCTATCCGGAGCGGCCATTGGTGGCGGCCTCGAATGGAACGTGAAAGTAACGGCGAAAGACATGCCCCATGTTTTTCACCATCTCGAAGCCACCTTCGAGACCTACTGGAACGATGGCGACTTCCAAGACTTCTCTGCCGAGGACGAGCCCGTGTTGCGTGTCGCCTTGGGAGCGGAGCGGTCGAGAGATTTAACGAGCCCTCTCTTCTTCCGCATTACACCCTACCCTTTCCAGCAAGAGATTTTGGAGCGCCTCGAAGCCGAGCGCAACCTTCATGGGAACTATCGGAACTTGGTGGTGGCCGCTACCGGCACTGGTAAGACCGTAATTTCGGCATTTGATTACCAACGATTTTGTCGCCAGAACCCGAAGTTGCCAAATCGCCTGCTCTTTGTGGCGCACCGGCGGGAAATTCTGCAACAGAGCTTACAATGTTTCCGCACGATTCTCAGGGACAATAATTTCGGTACTATGCTCTCGGGCCAGGACAGGCCCGAAGCCCTGAATCATCTCTTCGTTTCTATCCAAAGCTTCAACTCGCAGGATTTCACCAAGCTAATCGCCAAGGACTACTATGATTACATAGTAGTTGACGAGTTTCATCACGCCGCCGCGCCGAGTTATCAAGAACTGCTGACCTACTGCCAACCTAAGGTATTGCTCGGTTTAACCGCCACCCCCGAACGCTTGGACGGGCAAGACATCGTTAGCAGGTACTTCGGCGGCAGATTGGCAGCGGAAGTTCGCCTGCCGGAGGCCATAAACCGCCAGTTGCTAGCACCCTTTCAATATTTCGGGGTCAGTGACGCTATCGACATCAGTAAGATCCGCTTTGAGCGGGGCCGTTATGATATTGCTCAACTAGAAAAAGTCTACACCGGCAACGACCTGCGCACGGATGCCATCTTGCGCGCTTTGCGCCGCTATGTAGACGACCTCGACCGGGTAGTTGGTCTGGGTTTTTGCGTAAGCGTGGCGCATGCCAAGTACATGGCGGCGAGCTTTACAAGCCGTGGAGTGCCTTCCATGGCCCTTCACGGCGACTCGGCACCAGAGGAACGCGAAACCGCCAAGAACCGACTGACTGGAGGAGAGGTGCGCTTCATTTTTACGGTGGACCTCTACAACGAAGGCGTGGACCTGCCGGAGGTTAATACCATCCTCTTTCTCCGACCCACGGAGAGTCTCACGGTGTTTTTACAGCAACTAGGCCGCGGCTTGCGGCTCTGTGAAGGCAAGGAGCTCCTCACGGTGCTAGACTTCATTGGTCACGCCCATCGCCAGTACAGTTTTGAGGCTAAATTTAGAGTCCTACTGGGCCATACCGCGCGCGGGGTGCCAAGAGAAATTAGCGATGGATTCCCCTCCCTACCGCGAGGATGTCACATCCTACTGGAAGCGGTGGCGCAAGCAACAATCCTAGCCAACATTCGAGAGAGCCTCCTCACGCGCGCGAACCTCATCGACAAACTTCGCAACTTCATGGCGGATACCGGCCAACAACCAACCCTAAGTTCATTCTTGCGTACTTTCGCGACTCTCGACCTCGAGGACATTTACAAGCGAGGCACTTTCACTTCTTTGCGCAGCGCAGCCACCCCAGGGACACAGAGCCATCAACTAGATGAGCAAACTATGCGCAAGGCCTTTTTGCGACTCAGCCGCATTGACTCACGCCGGTGGATCTGTTTTTTGCGCGACTGCCTGCGGGGAGGGCTCCCCTCAATCTTAAGCGAAGAGGAACTGCGCATGATTCGCATGTTCCACTACACCGCATGGCAGAAAGTGCCTTCCGCGATGAACCTACCAAGTGCTCGGCAAGGCTTGGCACTCGTGCAGCAAGATAAGTTGCTCTGTGCCGAGTTGGGGGAGCTACTCGACTATTGCTACGACCGCATCGATTTTGTGGACAAAAGGGTTGCCCTCTCCTTTGTTTGCCCGCTAGATTTACACTGCACCTACTCGCGCGATGAAATCCTCGCGGCAGTGGGTCTTTGGACCGATGATGTTCGTCCCGAGGTGCGCGAAGGGGTCAAGTGGCTGCCCGAACAAAGGGCCGACCTCCTGTTCGTCAATCTCCACAAGGATGAAAAAAACTTTTCCCCAACCACCATGTACCAGGACTATGCCATCAGTGAAACGCTGTTTCACTGGCAGACACAGTCTACTACGTCAGCCGAGTCCCCTACTGCCCAGCGATATTTCAACCACCGCGGCCGGGGTAGCCAGGTGCTTTTGTTTGTCCGCGAGCATAAAATGCTAAGAAACTTGGCCCAGCCCTACACCTACCTCGGCAAGGCTAACTACGTTAGCCATACCGGCAGCCGTCCGGTGAGCATTATCTGGAGGCTAGAAGAGCCAATGCCACCCTCATTGCTTCCTGCCGCCTTAAAGGCGGGAGCAATCTAAGCGATGGCGGTTCTTCATGTTAATTGTCGATATCAATGAAGACCCCAAAATCTGCTGCGTCGAGCTGCAATAGAGCTGCTACTTCAGGCGAAGCTGCGCCACCATGTCCTGTTAGCGAGGCGAAGACGATGATGCCCCGCAGCCCTGGCCCCGCAAAGGCGATGGTCATGTCCTCGGGCAAGTGTTCGATCCCCCCCTGCTCCATCGGCACTTCTCGCAACCAGGATAGAATGGCCGGCGTAAAATCGATGCTCACAAGGTGATCACTTGGCCCAACCACCATGTGTAGCACCCTGCTGTCTAGATCAAATCCTGCCTTTATACCTTCGCCTATGGGCGACAGCCATTTCGGCAGCCCCTGACTTGAAAAATAATAGTCAAAGCCCTCTATGGGTAGCACCTGGGTAGCCGCACCGACGCGCGCGAGGCGAAACCATCTGGCAGTGGCTGCGTAGTCACCATGCTGCATCGCAAAGCCAAAGACCTGCGGCATATCTTCCACCGCAAATTGCGGCGGCACATAGCGTAGCCCCGCCAAACGTTCCCGCAGGGCAAAGTACTTTACAACGCTACTAATTTCAACCTTGTCGGCAGGTGTGAGTTCATGCTCTGCCGGTCGCACCTGCCCATCCTGGAGCATGCCCTGTCTTTCGAGCATGGCGGTGAGGCGGGCGTTTTGGCTATGCTCCGCCACCGCAACCGCCCCAACGGGGCCAAGCAGAGAGATGAGGAGCAGAGCCGCTAGCGACACCGGCAACAAAATCCCCAGAGGACGCCGCACCAAGGCGAGATACTTAAGGGCGAGGACAGCCCAGAAGGCGAAGAGCCCCACGTAGTATCTTTCTTCTGTCACCCCGAAAGCGTTTATTCGAATGGCTAGGGCCGCAAAGAGCATGGCCAAGGGCGGGAGCATGAGCATGGGAAATAGTCGCTCGAACTTAGTAGGACCCTCACCCGCCCGGCGATAGGCGATGCTAAGGAAAAGCACCGCCACTGTCAGGAGCGCAAACCACAGCACGAGATGGGCGATGACCCCCTTGGGCCACGCCCAGTTGACTAAGATATAACCAAAGTAGGCATAGAGCACGGCCATATATATGGTCAGCAAGGGTTTGACGAGGTAGTCCACCAAGTTAGGCAGAAGGGGTGGACAGAACTGGGCTTCAGCGCTGTCAAGCTCACCGGCGCGAGGGATTTGCCGTAAAAAATGACCAACCGAGAAGGCGCAGGCCACCCAAGCAAAGATGGTGGCGAAGCTCTCGCCGCGCACTCTATCGCCAAACAATGTGGCAATCGCCACGTAGATAAAGAGCACCCCTGCGAGCAGCACGCCGGAGTAGAGGGCTGTGCCCGCTAAGGCTAGGCCGAGTCTTAGGACATAGCTTTCGAACCATAAAGGACGCCTCCAGTGGGACACCACCAAGAACCCTGTAGCCGCTAGGCCCATCACCACAAAGTAGCGCAGCATGGCGACATCATCAAGATTTGGCAGTAAAAAATAGTAGTGCGAAAACAAGGCCACGCTCGCTCCGATAACAAGCCCCCAGCGGACAAAAGGCTTGTGGCCGCTCGCACCCTCGCCATAGAGATGGACGGTAGTGAAGACCGGTATGGCGAGCAGGAGAGTTAACGATGCCCTCGCCAACGCCAGGGGCATCGCCTGGTCAAATTGCGACCACGCCCCGAATGGATACCATATCCAGGCAGTAACGGTCACCGCTAGCGCTAGCGAGGCGCAAATGGTGGCTGAGAACCGCGTCGCTGTGGCGACGCTCTCTTGCCATAGGGGACGCAAACTCATGATAAGTCGCTCCTCTCAATTTGTTTTCTTGCTCAGAATCTAAAAATGATTCCACGACCAAAGGTTTCACTCTGCCCCGATAACTCCCAAGAAGCACCTTGATTTCGTAGCGGCGGTGCAGACCCGGTACTGCGTCGCTACGACCTAAATTCCAAAATATCGCCCGGCTGACATTCTAGCGCTCGGCAGATGGCCTCTAGTGTTGAAAAGCGGATGGCCTTGGCCTTGCCGGTCTTTAAAATAGAAAGGTTGGCCGGGCTCAGGCCAATTCGCTCGGCCAGCTCGCCGCTAGAAATTTTCCGTCTAGCCATCATCACGTCTAAATTTATTACTATGCTCACCGCACACCTACACGGTACAGTCCACTTCATCTTGAAGTGCGACTGCCCTCTCCACCACATTTTTCAGCACCCGGACAATGAGCCCCATGAACCCCGCCGCCACCGCTACCGCCAGCCATGGCATATAGTAAAAAGTCGACAGCAGGCAGATAACGCTCCCGCCAAAGCAACTCCACGAAATCCGGCGTAAGTGCTCCACGTTTTTCTGGCGAAAGACTTCCTCGGCCGCTAAGCCCCGCAAAAGGCCGAACAGACTGTAGAGGAGCAAAATAGCCGGCATACTCCCGCCGTAGATGGTGACGAAGAAGTATGCTTCCGTTCCGCGTAAATCTGCCCGCGAAAAGTCGAGCAGCCAACTCACCAAAGCCGGGGCAAAAATCATAACCAGCAATAGAATGGCGGCAAACGCTATGACACAGGCCTGGCTGAGCACGACTGAACTGCGATCACTCCACATACTCTTCCTCCTTGACCTTAGGGCTAATTTAAGGAAATTTTAGCATATCGCTTATTTATAAGCAATAGCTTTTTATCGATAAACAATATATTTTTGGTAAGCAAAAGCCGAGCTCAAGAAACGAGCTCGCCGCTCCTTTGACCCACAGCCAAAAAAGATCCGCGTAAAAACAAAAAGACACGTCCCTTTTGTTTGACGCGTCCCTTTTGTTTGTTTTAGATGACGGCGAGGAAGATTTCGACGAGTTCCGGGTCAAACTGCGTGCCGGCGCAACGGCGCAGTTCGGCCACGGCTAGGGCACTGGACATGGCCTTGCGGTAGGGGCGGTCGCTGGTCATGGCGTCAAAGGCGTCGGCTATAGCCACGATGCGGCACTCGACCGGAATTTCGGACCCCTTTAACCCCAAGGGGTAACCGTTGCCGTCGAACCATTCCTGGTGCTTCAAGATGAAGCGGGCGATGGGTGCCAGTTCCGGGGTGGAGCTGGCAATATGATATCCGATCTCGGCGTGGCGCTCTATCTCTTTTCTTTCGTCATCAGTCAAGCGCCCCGGCTTGTTTAAAATGCTATCGGCGACGCCTACTTTGCCGATGTCGTGAAATTTGGCAAATAGCTCGAGCTCGAGTATCCTGCCCTCTGGGTAGCCCATGCGACGCGCCACAAGTAACGCCAGCTCCCCTATTCTATCGACATGCTCGCGCGTCTCGACATTCTTAGCCTCTAAAGCGCCCATAAGCGCCTGCACGATGGCGCTGCGGCTACTCAAGCGATGCAGTAGTTTCTGCCGGTACATGAGGTTGTCCGCCCGCCTAAAAATTTCGCAAAGACTCGTTGCTTCGTCCGCCGCAACCTCATAACCCAAAGAGAGGCTCAGCGGGAACTGTGGCTGTTGGCGGTTATATTCCTCTTGCAGGCCGCGAATGGCGCCTACCACGGCCTCGGCCTGCGCCTGACTGGAATGAGACAAAATGATGACGAACTCATCGCCCCCGATGCGGGCCGCCATCCCTCCACTGGGGGTGCAGCGCTGCAAGATGCCGGCAGCCTCCTTCAGCAGTCGGTCCCCGGCCGTATGACCGATGGTATCGTTAACCAGCTTGAGTCCATCAAGGTCGACAACGACAATGCCCGGCTTGGTCAGGGCGCAGTCACGAAGCTGGCTCTCAAAGTAGCGCCTATTGTAGACGCCAGTCAAGGGGTCATGCCAACTGAGGAACTCCATCTCCGCTTGTTCTTTTTTGCGCTCGGTGATGTCGCGGGTCAGCACCAAGATAGCGGGCGCGCTATTATACTCCATTTTAGTGGCATTGGCCTCCAACCACCCTGACTCCCCGCTATGACGCAGGTAGCGGTACTCCCCGGTCAGGTTATGGCCCTTCATGACTAAGGCCATGTCCCTCTGCACTATGGCCATGGAGGAGGGGTGGATGTGATCAAGAGCGGTGCCGGACAAAAGTTCATGCAAATCTGTGGGGTCCAGCCCAAACATGCCCAGGCCGGCTTGATTCCAAAACCGAACCTTGCCGTTAAAATCAATGATGAACATACCATCCCGCATGGTTTCCACCAGAGAACGATATTTCTTCTCGCTTTGCACCAAGGCGCCCTGCGCAAGTTTAACCTCCGTGATGTCCCTAGACAGCGAGATAATCCCCTTTTGGCCGCCGGGGAGCGGAATGGTTTTCTCGCGCAAAATATTGATGCGCTGTTCACCCCCCTTACGCACGCAGACAACCTCGTGCTCAAGGGTCTCACCACCGCGTAGGGCGGCAAGGTGATCTTCCATGGTGCTGTAGTTTTCTGGGAGAACGCAGATGCGCACATTCTTGCCCTCTAACTCTTTACGTTCATACAACATACTCTGCTCGTAAGCCTCATTGACCTGCAAGTAATTGCCCGCCATATCCATGATGGCGATGGCCACCGGTGAGAATTCAAACAAGAGCCGGTATTGCTCCTCCTGGGTGGCGAGCCTTACCTCGGCCTCTTTGCGGTTGGTGATGTCAGTGATAAAGCCTTCAATGTACAGTAGCACACCCTCATCGCTAAAGACACCCCGCCCGCGCTCCCACACCCAGCGATGCCCGCCACTGGCATGAACAATTCTATATTCCGACTCCAGATAATTCCCAGAAGAAAGCCAAGCCTCCGAATATTTCCAGTCGCGATCTTCAGGATGGATGAGGCTGCCGTAGGACAGCTTTTGGTTGCCAATGAAGTCCTCGGGGGCATGGCCCGTAACTTGCAGGCAGCCGTCACTGACATAGAGCATAGTCCAACTGGGGTCAGCGTGGCAGCGGTACACAAAGCCCGGCAAATTGCCGATGAGTGTCGCCAAGGTCTGCTTAGTTTGTCGGAGCGTGCTCTCCATTTGGCGCACCTCGGCGCTCCCCAGGGCAGAGTCATCGGCAAAATCCCTAGTTTTAATCTTACGGTTCTGCAATAGTCATCCCTCTTTCGCTGCTACCCCTTGACCTTCGTGCTGTATTGTTTTCGCGGCGGGTGGCGATTTCCCTTTGTTATCTCTTAGCACCGCACTCGCCGCAGTGGGCACCGTGTTTGTTGGTGCGCGAGTGGCAGTGCGGGCAGGTCGCTGTCTGCCCCTCCCCACACCAGGCGCAGTGCAAAGACGGATGGGGGAACCCGCAGTTGGGGCAGGACTTCCGCCATAGGCGACGATTTCTGATGGCCTCGTTAGAGAAGAACCTGTTTTTGAGAAAGACAATGCCGGCGATAGAGATGGCCGCGCCACCGACCGAAATAATTAATTCCACCGGAAGCAGTCCCCTCAAGGCGGGGTAGACTACCCGATAGAAGAGAATCAGGGCCTGTAGTGCGCCAAAACCCAGCACGCTGTTGCCCACAACCACGTACCGCGACAAAAAGCGTCGCGTGCGAAACAGATTAAAGACCAAGAAGGTCAGGGCAAAAACCACTAAGGCATAGGCGAGCAAGACAACGCCAACCACCAGGTTATGGGCGCGATTTTGGCGACCGAGTTCGTCGTGGTATCGCTGTTCTGCCGCGCGAAAAACCGTCTTTTGCGGAGCAAAGACATCTGCTGTGAAGGCGTCTAGGGCGGCTTGGGCCACTGCTACTGCCCCCTGGACCGTTTCAAGTTGCAGCCGCGTTTCTTCCCACCTCAGTCTCTTGTCTCTGTCGTCGATACCGCGGTCAAGCAAGGTGCGATACTCTTCGCGCGCTTTCTCATATGCCGACTGCGCGGCAGCGACAGCCTCAGTATGACGCTGGACAGCCATCGCCAGCTCGTTTTGCTCTTGTGCGAGAAGATTAAATTTGGCCTCCACGCTCGCGGGAATATGCTCTGCGCGAATCGCCGCCCAATCAGGGGGCGGGAAGAATTGAGTGATATTCTCAGCAGCCCAAAGTCCCCCAATTAATAAGAATACGGTCAAAGCCAGGGCCAGTATTTTTTCCGCTGTGGTCGTGCCATCGCTGACCTTGCTTTCATCTTTCTCGTTGTATTGCTCTGCCATGCCATTCTCCCTCCTCTTTTTTTAGTTAACCGGTCGCCATGGCAATTAGGCTGATGTTTCGCCGCAGCAACGCACCAATGGCACCGGAAACGCGCTACAGACCATAGCCTAGGGTATAACCGACCCACATCCAAAATATCGACAAAGCGAAAAGCCCAAGTTGCAGGGGCCAAATAAAGCGAAACCACTTGGCATAGCTAATCCCAGCCAAGCCCAGAGAAATGAGGAGTACGGCGTTGGTCGGATAGAGCACATTAGAAAATCCATCGCCAAACTGAAAGGCTAAAATGCCTAGCTGGCGACCCAGCCCTAGGAAATCCATGGTCGGCACAATGATGGGCATCAGGATAAAGGCCTTGGCCGACCCCGACCCGATAAAAAAATTGAGGAAGAGCACCAGTAAGAATACTGCCAGCAAGGCCGTAAAGGGCGCAAACTGCCCGATATTTTCCGAGGCCCGGTAGAGGATCCAGTCCAGCAGTCGACCCTCGGTCATGACCTGCCTGATGCTCGAAGCCAACAAAATAAGGACAATCGCCGGTGCCATCCCCCACGCACCAATTAGGTACTGCCGGCCCACAAAAGAAAGCCCCTTGCCGGCAAGTAGCCCCACGCCCACAGCCGCCAATAAGAAGATGAGCGCAATCACCAGGAGGCTCAGGTCTCTAAGGAGCGGCACGGCGGGAGAAGCGGCAACTACCACCATCATGACTGCCATGCAGGCCACAAAATAAGCATACGCTGCTTTCGGGAGCACCGATTCGTTGGTTAAGGACAAGACCCGCTCTACACTCCGCGTTCTGGCTATATGCCTTCGCAGATAGAACATCAACATCGCGTACACGGAAAGAAAGACAATGAACCGGAGGAGCGCCCCGGAAAACAGCGGCACCCCTGCTAATTCCTGAGCTACGCCGATAGTAAAGGGGTTCGTCACGGCCGCGGCAAAGCCAAGACCCGCCGCCAACACACTGACCCCGAGTCCCGTCAAGGTATCCCACCCCATCCCCCGGGCCAGCAAGATGACCATGGGCACAAGCGGCACCACCTCCTCAAAGACCCCGACAAAGGCCCCGAGCGACATAAACGCTAGCACCAAGGCGCCGAGCAAGAGGCCTTCGCGGCGGGCAAATCGCTTGGCAATGCTCACGATCAACCCTTCGATTAAACCGGTCACCTTAAGCACATGCAGGGCCCCACCAATCAGCAGCAAAAAGATGATAATGCCGATAATTAGCGCCCCGGCATCACCAAGAAGGACGAGCAAGGGCGAAAAGACCCATGCCCATAACCCTATCCCAACTTGGTCAATCGGCGTAAAGGTTCTGGTGTCCACATCAAAACGGCCACTGGGCACGAGGTAGGTCAACGAGCCGACCAGGAGCAACAAGGCGATGAGGATAGCTCCGGTGTTGATAAAAGTCCGTAACCCAGCCTGTTTGCCTTCCAC
>QLUC01000055.1 GCA_018725275.1 Bacillota bacterium
GCCCATTACTACCACTTGGGCGCTCATTTCTCCTGTGGGCTTCAGCAAGATGGGGTTCATGGCTACTTCTGGCTCTATACCGCAGGCTTCAGCCTGGAGCGCTTGTGCTCGGCCAATCTCTAGGCCGTCGGGCGTAACATAGGAATTCAGGGCCATGTTTTGCGATTTGAAGGGGGCTACAGAAAAGCCCTCTTGCCTGAGAATTCGGCATAAAGCAGCAGTCAGCATGCTTTTACCCACGTGGGAGGCTGTGCCTTGCACCATAATAGCCTTACCCATGTAAAATCACTCCCTCTCGTTTTAAGCACAAGGGAATACTTGCGGTGCAGAGATACAATTCGTCGGCCTGTTGTGCGAGCAGGCAATTCACGCGGCCTAGAGCGTCACGGAATACTCTACCCAGCTTGTAGGGCGGGACGAGGCCTAAGCCGACTTCATTAGTCACAATTATAGCAGGCCCAGTGCGCTGGCGTAGCATCGCGACCAGCTCGGAGGCCTTGACCTCCATGGTAGCAATAAAGGCCTGTGGAATTGCGAGGGCCGTGGTTTCATCCCTTACCAGATGATTGCTAACCCATAGACCAAGGCAATCGATAATTAAGCATGTATCTGATAAGAGGCTATCGAGCCTACTTGCCAACTGAAGTGGCTCTTCAATCGTTTGCCAGTGGAGCGGCCGTCTACTTTGGTGTACGCTAATGCGCTCCGTCATTTCTTCATCTAAGGCTTCACCGGTAGCAATATAGGCGACTTGCGGATAATTCGCAGCATAATTCTCGGCGTAAGCACTTTTTCCACTACGCACGCCACCGGTGATTAATACTACTTTATTCACGATTCGGACCTCCTTAAACAACTAGCACCTTCAAACAGAGCAATCTGAGGAACTTTTACACAGGGTGCGACTTGCATCCATCTTGCAACTCCAATTCATGTATTTGCACCCTCCTTAAATACACCAATAGCAACTAGGTTAGCGAAAGTGTCCTCAATCGTGGCAACAGCTGCAGGGTCACAACTAAATGCAATAGCAGTAGCAGGCCCAGCTGATTTGTTCAGGATGGAGTTGTTATTTGAGCACTGCAAATGCAGTTTTGCGGCCTCGGCAATGGCCTGAGCCTCGTACAATATGCCTTTAGACCCTGCAGGAGCAACGTCTCTTATCCCAGGCTGAGCGAGTAGTCTCCTGAGTAGGGGTATGTCTGCAATCTCTGTGTCAGTGAGTTTGACCAAAGCGCCCACTTTAGGATTACCAACGGCAAGAACAACGTCGCCTATTCGAGATAAACCGGTGCGTACACCATCCTTGGCTTTACCTATGCAGGTGATGCCTACACCCGTCTGTACAGTGGGTATATTTTTTTCGGTAGTAACAACCGTGATTCTTTCGGGGTAGGGGTGGACGTGCCGGGCCTCAGCAAACACTCCCTGGAGAATGGGCTCAGCATCATGTTCATTGATGGCAAAAGTACAGGACAGTGCTACAAGTTCCGCGCCTGTAGCCAAAAGTTCCATTAAGGCTACCCGTGCCAAAAAGTGTCCAACTACGGACGGGTCCACGCTCAAGAAGTCGCCAGAAAGGCCCCCAATGCCACCAATGGAGTCACAGGTGATGACGATATCATCTTCCTGCCCGTTCGGCACAACTAGGAAGTCTCTACCGGACATATGTAGCTTTTCTTAAGCTCGGTACCGCGTGGAGCATAGTTGCCAGAGCTACATTTAGTAGCGAGGCCACCATAATCGAGGGAGTAGCTGCTAAGAAGAAGGGCATGCCGAATGCCGGAAGCACAATAAATAGGGCCGGCAAGATCAGACCATTGATTAGAATGCCTGCTGTAGCGCCGAGGTAAAGACTGCGCTTTGCCAATAGGCCTGCACACAAAGCCGCAGCGGCCATGCCTAAGGATATTAGGGCATGAATTGGGATCCCCAGAGGAAACCCGCTCACGGCGGCCGTGACCACGTGCCCTAGGCCAGCGACAGCCGCCCCTAGCGCCGGGGAAATACAAAGTGCGGCGAAGTAACCTGGGACAGCATCTAGAGCAAGGCTTCCGACCATGCTGGGGATTTTGATATAGGAGCCTACCACACTGAGAGTTAGGAGCATACTTAATTGAGCGAGTTTTCTGATGTTCAAGGGAACAACCTCCTTTCAAGTAACTAAAAAAACCTCAGCTTTTGGCTGAGGAGGACAAAGCTAGGTAACCCAAAGCTTTGACCCAGTCCCCTCGACCGAAGGACGGTGTCGCATACGGCATGGCAGGTCTCCTGGCTTAGGGATAAACGCGCCCAGCACCTTCCCATTTGCGAGAACAAACAGTGGTTGTTGCTAAGTACTACCCCTTACAGTGGCGGGACCGCTCAGGATTTTAACCTGATTCCCTTTTAACCCTTGTTACCCAAGGGCACCATGCAGTTTATTCGGTTCAGTCTTGAGTATAGCGCATGGAGCGTAAGTGCGCAATGTGCCGCAATCACTCATAAAATCCAACCAAAGGACAAATGGCTCACGTTAGCAAGTCCAGCCTCATCTGCCGTGGTGGGGGCAGGACACCAGTTGAAATTCGTTGTAAAGGGTACCTTCCGTGGATTATCCCAAAATACTCGGTTGCGTTTTGTACTACATTTTGATTAAATCTACATGTGGCTAGTTCCCAATCCGTGGGCTCTGCTACAGGATTGCCGGTGATGGCCCCGACATCGAGGATGCTGGTGGCACTTATTAAGACGATGGACAAAATGGCGACAACTATGAGTAGCTCAAGTAGCGAAAAACCATTTTGTTAGCGCAATGCGAGCACCTCCCTTGCGAGGAGTATGCCCATTTTTGGAGAGGACAAGACTGGGAACGATGCGGCGATACTTGTAGGAGAGGAAATACAGCAATGAGAAGGATGTGGGGTGAGCAAAAGTGTTACGCCGGTTGATTGAGTTGACCTTTCGTTTTCCGATACATGTCGTCGGCGGGGCGGTGCGGGATCTCATTCTCGGCCGTGGGAGCAATGACTATGATTTGCTCATTCCAAAGCAGGATTTCCCGTCTCACCTCGCACAGATGACTGCACTGCTGGGCAAGAAGCCTTTTGTCTTACACCAGGAGAGCGAGATTTGGCGCTATCATTGCGAAGAAACGGTTATAGATGTGGCCCCCCTCCACGGAACACTCGCGGAGGATCTCGAGCGGCGCGACTTCACTGTTAACTCCATGGCCATGGAACTGAAGGATTTTGTCGCCGAGGACCATGGGGCGATCATCGACTACCATCGTGGTCGAGAACATCTAGCCGAGCAAAGCCTCGTCTTGACTGGTTCCACAGCGCTTTCTGCTGACGCCTTGCGGATTCTGCGTGCCGGACGCCTGATAGCGGAACTAGGGTTTTCACCGAGCAGTGACCTCCATGCCAAGGCGCTTCTTTCAGCACCACTTTTGCGCCAGTGCCCGGGAGAGAGAGTATGGTCTGAGCTCACTCGCCTGACGGTCGCGCCCTTCGCCTCATCTGCCTACACTTGGCTCGAAAAGGTCGGGGCCTTGGCAGTGCTCTTTCCCGAGTTTGCCGCCGAGCGTGGGGTACTGCAAAATCAGTATCACAGCTTTTGTGTCTACGAGCATTCGTGGAGAGCTTTTTTGGGTTACCTTGAAGCATGGGAATCCCCGAAATTCGCCGAAAGCGCAGTGCGCGAGCGATTGACACAGGAGCTCGCGCAGTTGCCTGATAATATAGAGACAGTGTGTAAACTCGGGGCCTTACTCCACGACATCGGCAAGCCTCGCTCTAAGGGGTTCCGCCTTGATGGCAAAGTTACTTTTTATCGCCATGAGCAAATCGGGGTGGAAATGCTGCCGCCGCTCACGCAACGCTTGCGTCTATCGAGCGTGGAAGCCAAGCTCTTGACCCGCTTTGTGCGGTGGCACACCTACCTAGCCCAACTGGCGCGCCAACCCCGCCTGCATGAAGGGCATCTCTACCGCATGGCGCGGCGTATGGGAGCCTATTCTGTACCGCTTTCCCTTTTTAGTGTGGCAGATCTCCTGGCTAAGGGAGAGGAGATGTGGAAGGACCCCGCTTACACCGCAATCGTGACCACGCTCAACCAGTTTCTCACTGCTTGGTACTTCCGTCACGACGAAATCATTCAGCCCACACTGCCACTTAGTCCCCTGGTATTGGCCGAGGAACTAGGGCTTCCGCCCGGGCGGTGGCTCCAGGAAAGTGTGACATTTTTGGAGGAGCAGGCAGCTCGGGGTAAAGTCAAGAGTAAAGAGCAGATGATCTTACTCGCCAGACAGTACTATGCCAATATGGATAAATAGGCCACTACCTGACGCGCGTCTGACCTTGGTAGACAAGACCACGCTCTCCGTCGATGGTGACAACCTGTCCGTCCTTGAGGATGCTGGTAGCGCCATTGATGCCCACGATGGTGGCTTTGTTTAAATTTAGCCCGACTATGGCGCCGTGCGAGGTAAGGCCGCCCTCCTCGGTGATGATGCCGGCGGCTCTTTCCATTGCCGCGATGTACTCGCTGTCGGTGGCTAAGGTGACGAGAATATCCCCATCCTTTGTCTTGGCATTAGCCTCAGCGGCACTTCTGGCAACGCAAATTTTTCCTTCTGCGTTCTTGGCACCGATGCCCGTGCCCCGAGCGAGGACGTCTCCTACTACATGCACCTTGAGCACATTGGTGGTGCCGGGGACCCCTACAGGGATGCCCGCCGTTATGACGACTAAATCGCCATTTTTTATCAAGTTACCCTGCAAGGCGCGTTTTACAGATCCTTCAATTAGGTCATCCGTCGTGGTGATCGGCGTGCCCACAATGGGGATAACTCCCCAAAGCAAGTTGAGGCGGCGGGCGACGACTGCGCTGGTCGTGATGGCAATTACCGGTGCTTGCGGGCGGTGTTTGGCCACCATGCGCGCTGTCCAACCCGAATGGGTAGGCGTGATGATGGCAGCGGCCTCAAGCTCGGTGGCCACCTGCACTGTGGCGTGGCTGATGGCGTCGGTAACGGTGGCACTTCTCACCTGACAGGCATCGGCGGTGGTTGTTCCGAGGGTTAGCGCTTGCTCCGTCCGCGCGGCGATGCGGGCCATGGTCAGGACGGACTCAAGGGGGTACTTCCCGCTGGCGGTCTCGCCGGACAGCATGATGGCATCGGTGCCGTCGAAAATTGCATTGGCGATGTCACTTGCTTCAGCCCTAGTGGGGCGGGGGTTGCGCATCATGGAATCTAGCATTTGCGTGGCCGTAATTACCGGCTTACCTAGTGCATTGCCCCTCTTGATCATCTCTTTTTGAATTAGGGGAACTTCTTCCGCCGGGAACTCTACCCCCATGTCTCCGCGGGCAACCATCAAACCATCGGCCACTTTCAAGATAGCCTCGAGATTGTCTACGCCCTCTTTGTTTTCTATTTTGGCAATAATGGGGATATCGGACCCCAGACCTTCAAGAAAGCGGCGTACTGCGTAGACATCATTGGCGGAACGCATGAACGACGCGGCTATGTAGTCAACACCCTGTTCTACTCCGAACTTCAGATCAGCTTCATCTTGAGGCGACAACGCCGGCAGACTAAGGGTCTTGCCGGGTACATTGACGCCCTTACGGTTGCTGAGCGGGCCTCCGACTATAACCCGACAAACCACTGTACTGGCGGTCGTTTGTTCCACCTTCAGTTCAAGCAGGCCATCGTCAAGCAATAAGCGGTCTCCAGGGATCACCTCGCGTGGCAGATTCAAGTAACTTACACTTACCTGCTCGGATGTTCCAGGCACAACTTGGGTGGTGAGCGTAAATAAACTGCCCGGGATGAGCTCAATGGGACCATTGGCGAATGTCCCGATGCGAATCTCAGGGCCTTTGGTATCAAGCATGATGGCCACATGCTTGCCTTCCGCCTCCGCAGCGGCCCTCACTTTGGCGATGCGCACGAGGTGCTCGTCATGTGTGCCATGGGAAAAATTATGTCGCGCGACATCAAGGCCGGCCCTTATTAAGGCGCGTAACTGTTCCGGGCTATCACTTGCGGGCCCTATGGTGCAGACAATCTTTGTCTTCCTCATGTTCGGCTCTCCCTCCAACGTGTTTTTCCATAACATAAATTCCCTAATTTTTGCACATAATTAAGATTAACTTGCGGCGCGGCTCTTTATCGGCACAGCAATCACCGCTCGGGTGGTGTTGTTGAGGCGGCCAAGCGAGTGAAAGATTTTAAAGGAGTTTTCAATGGCAGGACCGAGGCTAAAGGTGAGCACTACGGTACCTAGGCCCACAGGCCCACCCATGAGCCAACCAAAGATGAGGACGGTCAACTCCATAACCGTACGCATCTTGCCTACCGGCCAACCGGTACGCGCTGTGAGCGCTAACATGAGGCTGTCTCTCGGCCCAGCCCCGAGGCCGGCACTCATGTACATGGCACCTCCGAAGCCAAAAATCAGCGTGCTCCCTGCGAGATACAGTAAAGACTGCAAGAGAGACGACGCAGGCGGGATAAGTGCCAATGCCACCGAGATATCGAAGAACCAGCCGATAAGCACCATATTCATGATCGTACCTAGAGCAGGCCGCACACCGAGAAAAAAACTAGCCGCAATTATGCACAAACCCACCAATTGGCTAACTTGGCCTTGGGTGAGCGCGACGAAGTTGGTCACTCCAAGGTGAAATACCGTCCATGAACCTACGCCTAGGGAGGCCTTGATAGAGATATCGATGCCGACCCCAATAATGGCAAAAGCAAGGGTGATATACAGGCAACGCAAGGTTAGCAGTTTTAGTCGAGACATAGACATCCTTCTCTTCGCAAATATTCTCAAAAAATGATGACGCCGGCGATTCCTGCCCCGATGAGCAACAGGATGGGGTTTAGTTTGGTCCGCAGCATGAGGATTAGTACTAAGACAGCAATCCCTGCGCTCTTAAAGTCAAGAATCGTCTGCCTGCCTACGGTTACAGCGGCCATGAAGATGAGCACCACTACGACCGGTCGAATGGCCGTTAAAGCACTCCTGATGAGGGGCGCGCCTTGAAATCGCAAAAACAGGTAGGCCACGGTCATGACCGCCAGGAGCGAAGGGACGACAATGCCAAGGGTGGCGAACATCCCGCCGATCAAACCACCCACTTTATACCCGGCGAAAGTCGCCGCGTTAATGGCCACGGGACCCGGGGTAATTTCGGCGATAGCTAAGATGTCGATAAACTGTTGTGCGGTCAGCCAGGCTTGATTGCGTACCAATTCACGTTCAATGAGGGGGATCATCGCATAACCGCCCCCAAAACTAAAGGCGCCAATCGTGAAGAAGCTTATAAAAAGCTCAAGGTAGATCATGGCCTAGCCCCCCCACGCGACAGGAGTTGCTGGTGCAGGTACCCAAAGATAGCGGCGCTAACAATGAGTATACCCGGATGTGCGTTACTAACAAGGCTCACTCCCAGTGCCACCGCGGCGAGTATGATGTTAAAACGGTCGACGAGCACCTTCTTGCCTATCCCTATGGCCGCAGCGAGGATGAGGGCGACCACTGCCGGACGAATCCCAAGGAAGAACTCAGTCAGGAGGGGGGGAGGCTCGGCAGCGGTGAGTGTGGCGGCCAGCACCGTGATTATGAGAAAAGATGGTAATACCACTCCGGCAATAGCTACCGCAACCCCCGGTCCACCGAGAAGTTTGTAGCCGGTAAAGATCGCGGTGTTGATGGCGATGGCACCCGGACTCGATTGGGCAATGGCTAGGACGTCGACAAATTCCTGTTCGCTTTGCCAACCCTGCCGATCCACAATTTCTCTCTGCATGACCGGCAACATGGCTAGACCGCCACCAAAGGTAAAAGCACCTACTTTAAAAAAACTCCAAAAAAGTGTGCTCAAGGTAGGGTTGCGAGGTGCAGGCAAGGCCATCACTCTCCTTAAATACATGCCCATTATAGCACATAGGGTGCACTTGACGTGAATTTTGGTGGGCTTAGCAGGACTTTGACCTTGTCCGGAGAATATATTACCTCAAGGAAATAAGAGGAGGGTATTTATGGAAATTAAAAAAATCATGGTTGTCGGCGCTGGACAAATGGGGAGTGGAATTGCGCAAGTTGCTGCCCAGAGCGGCTATGAGGTGCTGCTCTGCGACCAATCAGGGGAGGCACTTGCCCGTGCCCAAGCTGGTATAGCGAGACTCCTAGGTAAGGCTGTAGAAAAGGGCAGTCTTTCTAATGAGGAAAAGGGTGCTGTGCTATCACGCCTTACTGTGACCACGGAATTGGACAGGGCGGTGGAGGCTGACCTCGTCATCGAGGCGATAAACGAGAACGTCGATGTGAAAAAGGGTGTATTTTTAGAGCTCGATAAAACCTGTGCGCCACACACGATTCTGGCGAGCAACACTTCCAGCTTGTCATTGACACAGATAGGGGCGTTCACAAAGCGCCCACAAAAAGTCATCGGGCTGCACTTCATGAACCCAGTGCCAATTATGCAACTGGTTGAGGTCATCCGGGGCCATGCAACCAGCGACGAGACCGTAGCCGTAGCCAGGGAAGTGGTGCGCCGCCTAGGGAAGACGGGCATCCTTGTCAGCGACTACCCCGGCTTTGTGGTCAATAGATTGCTCCTGCCGATGATCAACGAGGCCGTCTTCAGTCTGCAGGATGGTGTAGCCAAGGCTGAAGACATTGACGCGGTCATGAAACTTGGCGCCCACCACCCGATTGGGCCACTCAGCCTCGCCGACCTTATCGGCCTTGATGTCTGCTTGGCCATCATGGAGGTGCTGCATCGCTCGCTTGGTGACAAGTATCGCCCTGCGCCTCTGCTGCGTAAGATGGTGCTTGCCGGTCATCTCGGGCGCAAGACCGGAAGGGGTTTCTTTAGTTACAGCAATTAGTAGCCGCCAGCGAGAATTTGGGGGAGATTTTTTGGCATTGACAGTAGAGTCCCTACGAGGGAAGCGAGCGGCGGTGATGGGCATCGGACTAAGGAGCGGCGTGCCTCTCATCCGCTTCTTGGTGGATCGCGGCGCGAGGGTAACTGCTTGCGACCAGAAGACGCGCGAACAGCTCCATGATGCTCTCGATGCCCTCGGCGAGAGGGATGTCGAGTATATTTTAGGTGGCGAATACCTGGGTCGTTTGGAAGGGTTCGACTTGCTGTTTAGAACCCCGGTCATGCGACCAGATTTACCTGAGATTGTAAATGCAGTAGCGAAAGGTGCTTTGCTGACAAGTGAGACGGAGCTGGTCTTTGACTTGGCCAAAGCTCCGATTATTGCCGTCACCGGCAGTGATGGCAAGACGACTACCACATCATTGATTTTCGCGATACTGAGTGAGGCGGGGTACATGACCTACCTGGGTGGTAACATTGGCCAATCCTTGGTTGAACAAGTAGAGGATATTCCGCCTTCGGCCCGCATAGTCTTGGAGTTATCTAGTTTTCAGCTCCTGCCCATGACCCAAAGCCCGGCTGTGGCCGTTGTTACTAATATTTCGCCTAATCACCTTGACGTTCATGCGAGCTACACGGAATATATATCTGCCAAGGCCAATATTTGGCGTCATCAGGGCAGTGAGGACTGCGTCATCTTGAATTATGATGATTTAACAACGCGTGCCATGGCCGGGCATGCTCCCGGCAAGGTGGTTTTTTTCAGCCGCCGCGAGGCAGTCCCCTGCGGTGTGTTTGTGCGCGGCAGTAGTCTCGTGGCGCGGTGGCAAGGTGCAGAAATACAGATTTGTGACATCACCGGTCTCAGGCTCCTAGGGGGGCATAATATTGAAAACGTTGCGGCTGCAGCGGCGGTTGGTCTGGTTCAAGGCGTAGATCCAAGGATCATTGCGAGCGCAGTAACTTCATTTACACCGGTGGAGCACCGCTTAGAGTTAGTGCGTGAGCTTGATGGAGTACGCTATTACAATGATTCAATCGCTTCAAGCCCTACTCGCACTCTGGCAGGGTTAAGAGCCATTGGGGGGGATATCTTGCTTATCGCGGGGGGCAGTGATAAAAACGTACCTTTTGATGAGCTAGCCCTTGAGTTGGTCGAAAGGGTGCGGGCGGTGGCCCTTATCGGCGCTACCGCAGACAAACTTGCCATGGCCATTAAAGATGCCGAAAGAAAAAAAGGCAAAAAGGTAAAAAAGAGCAACTTACCGACCCTCCAGGCGGCAGTGGAATGGTGCAGGAGGCAAGCCGAACCAGGTTCTAGCATCATGTTATCCCCAGCTTGCGCCAGCTTTGACATGTTTCGCGACTTTGAAGACCGCGGTCGTAAATTTAAGAATATTGTAAAAGCGCTCTAGACTTAGGATTTGTTTCATTTGCCATTGCATTCGCTCTGCCAAGGCGCTATAATGATTGAGTATCCTCTGCGCCCGTAGCTCAGTGGATAGAGCGCCGGACTCCGGATCCGGGTGCGGAGGTTCGATTCCTCTCGGGCGTACCATGTCTAGATTTCGCGTGTCAGAGGGCAGAGGTTGAAAATTAGTTGGCCAAGTGGTTGACGGACTGCTCCTCAACGGGTATACTACTAAATGCGCGGGAGCATAGCTCAGCTGGGAGAGCACCTGCCTTACAAGCAGGGGGTCATAGGTTCGAACCCTATTGCTCCCACCACCTATGGAGTCGTGGTGTAGCGGTAAACATGCCGGCCTGTCACGCCGGAGATCGCGGGTTCGATTCCCGTCGACTCCGCCATTTAGCAAGATGCCGCGGTAGCTCAGTCGGTAGAGCAGAGGACTGAAAATCCTCGTGTCGCCAGTTCGATTCTGGCCTGCGGCACCATCCTTGTAGCTAAATAGCGGGATACCATTAACAAGCGGAAGTAG
Source organism: Bacillota bacterium (assembly GCA_018725275.1). GTDB lineage: Bacteria > Bacillota > UBA994 > UBA994 > UBA994 > BS524. The sequence continues at coordinate 10,830 of QLUC01000055.1, forward strand.
CTCAGCGGTAGAGCATCGCCTTGCCAAGGCGAGGGTCGAGAGTTCGAATCTCTTCTTCCGCTCCATA
>QLUC01000056.1 GCA_018725275.1 Bacillota bacterium
TTAATCCCGCAGCTGAATTTTTGTCACGCAATTAGAGGAGCACGCGCCTACCCCAAGCATCGCCGAAGAAGTTGTAGCGTTGAAGAGGGACCTGCTGGTTTTTTACGATGTGGGTGGGCGCATTTTGGCCGCAGGCGCAGCAAGGGACTTTCGGGGAGCTACAAATATTTTGCTGACAGATTGCCACCTAGCGGCCGATACTGTCATTAATAGAGTGATTGCCCTAGAAACCAGCTTGGCCAACCAAAAAGACCTTGCCATGGCGAGATACGCAGAAGTGGCTAGACAGGGCTATAATGCAACCATCGCCACCCTTTTGCTTTGGGTTCTCGCCTTGCTGGGCGTTATCTTGTACGCAGTAAAGTATCTCGTTACTCCTATCACCAGAATTTGCAGCGAAATGAGGCGTCTGGCCGAGGGCGACCTGACCTCCACTTACAAGGGTCGCGGTACGGACGAGTTTGGCCAATTGTCGCATGCGGTTGAGGCCACCATCACCACCCTCCGGGCCATGATCACGGCGGCGCAAGCATCATCTCTGTCTGTCGCCGAGAAGGCTGTCCACATCAGTAGCAGCATCAAAGAAGTAGCCGCCGGTAACGACAGCCAGGCCAATATCACCCAAGAGATTTCCCGCACTTTGGAGCAACTGGCTGCCGCCACCGAAGAAATCGCCGCCAATGCTCAGGGCGCGGCTAACGCCAGCGCCAATGCCCGCCTGGCCGCCAGCGAAGGCACCCAGAAGGTAGGGAACTCCATCAACTCCTTAAAGACGGTACAGGAAAGCGTGCTTTCTCTTTCCACGGTGTCGAAGCAGATTGGCGGCATCGTCTCGGCCATTGACGATATCTCTGACCAGACCAACCTCCTGGCTCTAAACGCCGCCATCGAGGCGGCCCGTGCCGGGGAGCATGGCCGCGGCTTTGCGGTGGTGGCTGATGCCGTGCGCAGTTTAGCCGAGCAAAGCAGGCAATCCACCAAAGAGATCACCAAGCTCATTGCCGCGATCCAAGGTCAGATTGACCAAGCGGTGAACACCAGCACTCAGGGGGCGGAGGGGGCCAAGAGTGCCCGCGAGGCCCTAGAAAACATAGTGACGCAAATCGGTAATATCGCCGGCATGGTCGAGGGCATCTCTGCCGCGGGACAAGAACAAGCGGCCGCCGCGAACGAAGTGGCCGCCTCCATGGAGAACCTAGGCGCAATTACGGAGGAAGTAGCCGCTTCTTCCCAAGAGAGCGCGGTGGCAGGGCAGCAATTAAGCGAGCTGGCGCGTAACCTCCAGAGTGCAGCTGCCAAGTTTAGGGTGTAATGCTAGACAACATACGGAGAGAAAAGCTAATTCGCAACAGCGAGTTAGCTTTTCTTTTTGGTGCTCCCGCTCACGGTCTGTAGTAGCTCGCTGACAAATTCCACAGCCTTCTCTACGGTGGCCACGTCCACATTGGCCACGGTGTCCGTCGGCCAGTGCCAGTTAGGCAAGAGGCCTTCGTCGTCTAGGCTGAGGAAACTGATGGCCTGGTACCCCCGCCGCAGTGCCGGCAGAGCATCGGTGGAAAGCAAGTTGTAAACCCCTTGCCGCACAGCCAGATCCGGCCTCGCCGCCGCCACCGCCTGACAGGCTGAAAGTATCTCGGGCGAGGACTTGTGCACGGGAAACATGCCTTCGCCGGCCATATAGTGGACAGTGCCCCGGCCGATGTTATCTAGATTGATGAACCAAGCATCGCGGTATTCACTCCCCTTAGCGTCTAAAAAACGGCTCATGCCATAGGTGCCGGATTCCTCACAGCCGGTAAGTAACACGGTTAAGTCTATATCGCTAGGCAAATTTTCTTTCACCCTCTCCGCCACCGCCAGGACCGCTGCCACCCCCGAGGCATTGTCATTGGCACCGGGGGTGTAGAAGTTCCATATTTCGCGGTGGAGGAGAGTGGCACAGATGGTGAGCAAGTACAAACAGGGGATTAAGGCCACATAGTACCAAGCACCACCGTAGATCGAGGCCATTAGTAAGAGCAAAGGCGCGACAAACATCGACCCCACCATGGCCAAGAAGGACACCCGAAAATTCTTAACCATCTTGGGGCTAAAGTTTAACCCCGCCTTGCTACTGTCCAAATGGGCAACTAAGACCACTTGGGAACCGTTCCCCTCTGGATGCCTCGCAATTACATTCTGGCTACTGCCCTTCGGGAAGAAACGGCTGATGGTCTCCACGGTGTTTAACTCGAGAAAAAAGAGCACCGCGCCGAGTAGGCTAAACCACCACCACCCGAGGAACCAACCCAGTAGCGGCCACAGATACAAAGTGATGTACAACCAGCTAAAGGTGGTGAGGGCGCGAAAGGGCTGCATGGCGACCTGGTACCCCCACTGCGCTAGTTGCCCAGCCGCGTAATCTGCGGCCCTTTTTTCACCCAAGGTGGCTGAACCTCGCGCGCCAATAACCCCGGCTAGCTCGTGCAAATGTTTTTCGATCATGTGTCTGCCTCCCTTCTATCTATCCTAGGGCGCGACCACCCCTTGGTCTATAGTACGATAGCTGATGGCTTCGGCTACATGATGAGCCTCTATGCCCGCGGACTGTTCTAAATCGGCGATGGTGCGGGCGACGCGCAAAATTCGGTCATGCCCCCGAGCCGAAAGACCCAAACGAGTGAATGCACCCTTGAGGAGTATCTGCGCGGCGTTACTGATGGTGAGTTTTCTAAGTTCCTTATGGCGCAAACGCGCATTCGTCAGCGCACCAAGTGGCCTTAGCTTCTCCTCCTGCCATGCTCTAGCTCCTGCCACCCTCCTCCGGATGACGGCAGAGCCTTCGCCCCCATTCCTACCGGCGAGTTCGTCATATTCTAGCCTAGGCACCATGAGTTGCATGTCAATGCGGTCAAGCAACGGGCCCGAAACCCTAGCGCGGTAGCGCGTGACCTCTTGGGGGGAGCAAGTACACGGCCGCAGTCGATCACCATAGTAGCCACAGGGGCAAGGGTTCATGGCGGCGACAAGCATTAGCTCGGCGGGGTAGGTCAAGGTGGCGTTGACGCGGGCGATAGTGACCTGCCCGTCCTCTAAAGGCTGACGCAACTGTTCGAGCACCCTCTTGCTAAATTCGGGCAATTCGTCTAGGAAGAGCACCCCGCAATGGGCGAGACTCACCTCCCCCGGCTGGGGTATCTTGCCCCCGCCAATCAGGCCGCCGTAAGAAATAGAGTGGTGGGGGGCGCGAAAAGGTCGCTCGGTAACGAGGGCCCCCCTATTGCTCAAGAGACCCGCTACGCTATAAATCTTGGTGACAGCTAGGGCTTCCTCCCGTGGCATGGGCGGCAGGATAGAGGGCAAGTGTTTGGCCAAGAGGGTCTTGCCCGAACCAGGCGGGCCGACGAGCAGCACATTGTGCCCGCCAGCCGCGGCTATCTCTAAAGCCCGCTTGGCCTGCTCCTGTCCGGCAATGTCGCAAAAGTCGACAGTCGGCTCGGGTTGCTTGTTTGGAGGGATAGTTACCTCAGTTCGCTGTCTACCCCCGCGCAATATATCCACCAACTCGCCGAGAGAGTCTACCGCCAAAACGTCTAGCGATTCTACCAACCGCGCTTCTAAAGCATTGGCCCTTGGCAAGACGAGCCGCTTGCCGGCCTGCTGGCAGCTGATGGCCATGGGGAGTACCCCGTGCACGGGGCGAAGCATGCCGTCAAGAGACAATTCCCCGACAAAGACCGCATCACTGATAGAGGGGAGCGACAAATGCTCTGATGCCGCGAGCAATGCTACGGCAATGGAGAGATCAAAGCCCGAGCCTTCTTTGCGCAAATCCGCCGGTGCTAGGTTGACGGTAATGCGGCGTGTAGGGATAGAGAAGCCGCAATTTTTTACCGCAGCCCGCACCCTCTCCTTCGCCTCACGCACAGCCAGGTCGGGCAGGCCGACGATGTCAAAGCTTGGCAGTCCCGGCGCGACATCGACTTCCACCTCCACCAAGTAGCCATCTAGGCCATAGACGGTAGCACCCAAAACCCGAGCTAACAATAAAGCACCCCCATGAGCTACAGCTCTTCTCTGAACATTTGTTCGCCAAAAAGCAAAAAAGTCCTGCCGGTGACAGAACTTTTTCTACGACGCCCCTAGAAGTAATTCTCCCAAGGAGCCATGGCAACCACACAGGCCACAAAGACTATGCCATCTATAATCGTGGGCGGCAGTAGTGTCTGGCCTTCATGCCCATTCCTCCTTTGCCTGCTCTAGCCTATGCGGGAGAGAAGGAATGTGTAACACCCCTACGGCCCGAGGATGTCGGGGAAGATTTCGAAAACGGGCTCGGAGCCCGGCAGATGGATGATGCAGAGGGCATCAATCTTGATTGGCCGAAAATCTGCCCTTTCAGAGCTAAGGAGATATTGGCCAATGGCCGCACGGAGATTTTGCAGTTTGCGTTTGGTAATCGCCTCGGCCGGATGCCCCTGGCCAAGATCCGTGCGGTACTTCACTTCAATAAAAATAAGCACCCCATCCTTTTGGGCGACCAAGTCGATTTCACCTTGTGGGGTACGAAAGTTACTGGCGATAATTTGGTAGCCCTGCTTGATAAGGTAATGTCGAGCTAGAGCCTCGCCTCGTTCCCCCAACTCTTTGTTATGCATCAACGTCCCCGAGAAAGCCAAGGAAAGAGCTTCTGTGCAGGGCACAAGCCCCATGTTGCCTTAAAGCCTGGCGATGCTGTGCCGTACCGTAACCCTTGTTGGCGGCAAACCCGTAGTGCCTGTACCCATCGTCTATCAAGGTCATGAAGTTGTCCCTATATACTTTGGCCACAATGCTGGCCGCAGCGATGGTGAAGGATTTGCTGTCCCCACGGACCGTTGCCGTTTGCGGAAGATGCGCCTCAGGCAGGTCAAAGGCATCTAGCAGGAGATAGTCAGGGGCAAGTCTAGTTATAATCTCCATCTGGCAACTCTTGACTGCGGCAATTATCCCCCACTGATCGATATAATCTTGGTCCCTGCTTGCTAAGGCATAACTAACAGCTGCCGACCGAATGACGCCATCAGCTTGAGAACGCCTGGTGGCGCTCTGCGTTTTCGAGTCTCTGATACCAGGCAGATGTGCTCCCGGAGAGAAAATAACGCCGGCTACGGTCACCGGCCCAGCGAGAGCACCCCGCCCCACCTCATCCATACCGAGGATCCGACGGTAGCCACCTGCCCAAAGGGCATCTTCCATCACCCGCATCCGTAGGTCCTGCTCTGCTCCGCAAGAGGCGCTAGGCATGGTCAGCCACATTATCAAGAGTAAAGCGACCAATCGTGCCCTCGCGAAATTCACGAAGCAATATTTCGGCGGCACGGTTTAGGTTGACCCTGCCACCCGCCTCTAAGCAGCCTCTCTGCTTACCGAGCGCTAGCAGGGCTTCTTCTGCCGAGAAGGGCAAGGCCAGATGCAAACGAAAATGCTTTTCTAAGGCTGCGGGAAAATGTGTGGCCATAAAAAGCGTGAGCTTCATGGCAAGGTCCAAGACATCAAAGCCCGCCTCCCTCACTGCACCCGTTACAGCCAATCTAAAAGCCACCTCTGGGTCATCGAGGCGAGGCCAAAGGAGTCCGGGGGTGTCAAGCACCTGGGTGCCATCCGGCAGGTTAATCCATTGCTTGGCCTGGGTCACACCGGGCAGGGCGCCCGTACGAGCGGCTGCCTTGCCGCAGAGGGCGTTAATAAGGGTGGACTTACCCACATTGGGTATACCGGCAACCATGATACGCGCACCGCGCAAAGCTTGCCCACCCGCCCTGTCGCGTGGCAATAGCGGAGTCGCGAGCGCCTTGACCTGCTTAAGCAACTCCTTGGTGCCACGGTTTTCGCGCGGATTTACTTTCACCGCCACTATGCCTAGGCGAGCAAAGTGAGCCACAAATCGTTCAGTGGCTTGCTCGGAGGCGAGGTCGGGCTTGGTAAGCGCAATCACCCGCAGTTTATGGCCAATGATGGTTGCTAACAGCGGATTTGCGCTGGACAGAGGCACTCGGGCATCCCTCAGTTCAATAACCGCATCTACGAGGGCCACGTTTTCCTCGAGGAGACGCCGAGCCTTGGCCATATGGCCGGGATACCAGTGTATGGACATTGGGACCTCCTCTAGTGCCGCATTAGCCTTAAAGCCGCAAGAGGCCAAAAAACGCCCATCGCTTTTCCTTTGACATTGCCAAGCGGCACAAAACCTACGGAAACATCACGCGAATCAAGGCTGAAATTGCGGTTGTCACCCATGACGAAGACCGTCCCTTCGGGCACGACCTCGGGACCAAATACCCCGTGCGTGGGTGATTGCAAGTATGGTTCGTCGAGGGCTTGGCCGTTAACAAAAACTTTGCCCTCACGCACCTCGACAGTCTGCCCCTCCACAGCTACAATGCGCTTGATGAAATCTCGCCAGGGCTCCTTGGGATAGCGAAAGACAATCACGTCTAAGGAGCTGGGCTCCGCTATACGGTAGGTAAACTTATTCACCAGAACTCTCTCTTCATGCAGGAGGGTCGGTTGCATCGAGTGCCCGTCTACTACATAGACCTCGACTAAAAACATCCGTATAACTAACGCCAAGATTACCGCGAGGGCAAATGCCTTGCCCCATTCAAACAACTCTGACTTCCATGTTTTGGGCATGTCTTCCCTCCTAGCTGCCTAGTGAAAAAGGGACCACCTTGGTCCCCCATGTTCTACTTGCGCAAATCGCGTATACGGGCAGCCTTGCCGGTGAGATTTTTTAGGTAGTACAATTTGGCACGGCGCACACGACCGCGACGCATGACTTCGATGCGCTCAATGCGGGGCGAATGTACGGGGAAAATTCTTTCTACACCGACGCCATATGATATGCGACGAACGGTGAAAGTTTCACGCACACTGCCCCCATGGCGAGAGATAACCATGCCCTCAAATATCTGGACGCGTTCTTTGCCGCCTTCGACGACCTTGACATGCACCTTGACGGTGTCCCCCGCTCTAAAATTTGGGATGTCGTGGCGCAGTTGCATCATTTCTATGCTCTTCAAAATTTCCATTGTTAGTCCTCCTTTCCGTCTTCACTCATGACGGTACATAAACACTTTTTATCATCTAGACTTAAGTTGGCGGTGATGAGATCAGGACGGCGAGCTAGGGTCCGCTTGATAGATTGCCCTCGCCGCCATCTGGCAATTCGTGCATGATCACCTGACAGCAAAACCTCGGGCACAAGTCTACCGCGAAACTCCCTAGGGCGCGTGTAGTGCGGGTACTCGAGCCAACCATCACCGGCGAAAGTTTCGTCCCCAGCGGACAATTCGCTCCCTAGGACGCCGGGCAACAGACGCGCCACGCTGTCTATCACTACCATGGCGGGCAATTCTCCCCCAGTCAACACATAGTCGCCGATAGATAACTCTTCATCGACAACAAGGTCTACCACGCGCTGATCGATGCCTTCGTAGTGTCCACAGATGAGTACAAGGTGCCGCAAATTGGCGAGCTCCACCGCCTTAGCCTGGCTAAAGACCTTTCCTGCCGGGGTCATCAAGATAACTCGGCGCTGGGTGGGCTCTATAGGGCCGCCCTCGGACAAAGCATTTTCAACCGCGATAACCAATGGCTCCGGCTTCATGACCATACCTGCTCCGCCACCAAATGGTGTATCATCCACGACCCGATGCTTGGAATATGCAAAATCTCGAATATTGCTGATGCTGACTGTCAATAAGCCTTTTTCGGCAGCAATCTTCAGCATACTGGCGCCGATCACCGGCACGAACATTTCTGGGAAAAGGGTGAGGACATCCACTCTCACTCTGCGTCCACCAAGCCTGGGGGCAGCGTAACATGCATTTCCTTTTTTTCTACATCGATAGTGCGAACCACACTCTTTAGGGCCGGAATCAAGATGTCACCTTTTTCGGAACCCACTACATAGGCATCATTGCTACCAAGATGCAGCACATCGCGCACGCTACCAAGCAGAAGACCGTTCTCGTCGATGACGCGCATCCCCATAAGTTGGTAGGTGTAGTAGCTTCCAGGCGGCAGGGGCAGGACCTCACTCTCGGGCACGAGCAACTCACCCATGACAAATTCCTGCGCCTTTTCACGCAATGTCACCCCCTGCAAGGTCAAGACAAAGAAGCGCCCAATTGTTTTGACTGCCACAACAGTGATGGGCCTAGTAGCACCATCCTTGCGCCAGAGCAGGCTACTCCCAGGCAGACGTGCGAATCTTTCGGGGTGATCCGAAAAAGATTTCACTTTCACTTCGCCTTTGATACCGTGCACGCCCGTAACTAGGGCGATGCAGATGAGCCGAGGTTCCATTTTCTCACCTAATTCCGTAACTTATTAGCTGATTTCGAGAAAAATCTTTTCGTCACTATGATGGGCGGCTTTGAGCACCGTACGCATGGCTTTAGCTATACGCCCTTGTTTGCCGATAACTTTGCCCACGTCCTCGGGTGCGACGGTTAGCCGCAAAACAAGACCTTCTTCGTTACGTTCTTCGGACACAGCAACTTGATCCTGGTGCACCACAAGGCTTTTCGCCAGGAACAAAACCAACTCTCGCATTTTTGTCACCCCCTGCCTCTAGGACTTCTCCAGTAGGCCTGCTTTGTAAAAAATGCTGCGCACGGTGTCAGACATTTGAACCCCCTGCTTCATCCAGTAGTCCGCCCGTTCGCGATCTATCTCTACGGCAGCGGGATTGAGGGTTGGGTTGTAGTAGCCTATTTCTTCCACAAAACGCCCGTCCCTCGGTGCGCGGGAGTCTGCTACCACTAAACGGTAGAAGGGAGATTTCTTCGCACCCATTCTCTTTAACCTGATCTTTGTTGACATATGTGTCACCTCCTCTCATGTCTCTTACATCAAGGGGAATTTCATTTTACCCCCGTGCCTACCCTTGTCAGTAAGGCTTTTGACGAGCTTTTTGGCATGTTCGAATTCTTTGAGCATGCGATTGACTTCCTGTACAGAGGTGCCGCTGCCTTTGGCGATGCGTCTGCGCCTGCTGCCATCAAGGAGCTCTGGTTTTCGGCGCTCCTTGATCGTCATGGAACAAATTATCGCCTCTATACTTTTGAGCTTCTTTTCGCCTAACTCAATGTCCTTAACCTGCTTAGCGGCCGAAAAACCAGGTATCATTCCCATTAACTGCTCGAGTGAACCCATTTTCTTGACCTGCTGCATTTGGTCAAGGTAATCCTCGAGATTAAAGGACTGCGTGCGCATTTTGCGCTCCATTTCGTCGGCCTTCTTCTGGTCAAAGGCTTGTTCCGCCTTTTCGATGAGGGACAATACGTCGCCCATGCCGAGGATGCGGGAAGCCATGCGATCAGGGTGAAACACCTCTAAAGCGTCCAACTTCTCCCCCACGCCGATGAACTTAATCGGCTTGCCGGTTACCGCTTTCACAGACAAGGCGGCCCCACCACGAGTATCGCCGTCTAACTTGGTCATGATTATGCCGTCAATGCCCAGGGCGCTGTTAAAGCTGTTGGCTACTTGTACCGCATCCTGCCCGGTCATCCCATCCACGACAAGTAGCACTTCGTGAGGTAGAACTGCCCTCTGCACATCTTTTAGCTCCTGCATCAGCAACTCATCAATGTGTAGTCTACCGGCAGTGTCGATGATGACTAAGTCGCGGCCCTGACGCATGGCCGATTCCTTGCCTTGGCGGGCGATTTCGGCGACATTCATCTCTCCGGGCAGAGAAAAGACGGGAATGTCGAGTTTTTTACCGAGGGTCTCGAGTTGCAGAATAGCCGCCGGGCGATAGACATCACAGGCCACAAGCAGAGGAAACTTCCCCTGTTTGCGCAGTAGCTGGGCCAGCTTGCCGGCCTGAGTGGTCTTGCCAGCCCCTTGCAGCCCCACCAACAACAGCACCGTAGGTGGTTTGGAAGCCATGTTAAGGCGATTCGTGGTGCCGCCGAGGAGCTTGACCAATTCCTCGTGGACAATTTTAACGATTTGTTGACCGGGAGTGAGGCTTTCTAAAACCTCTCCGCCAACAGCTCGCTCCTTTACCGCACTAATAAAATCCCTGACGACCTGCAGGTTGACATCCGCAGCGAGGAGTGCCATGCGCACCTCGCGCAGGGCCAGAGAAATATCCTTTTCCGTAAGCTTTCCCTTGCCGCGCAATAATTTTAAGGCAGCTTGCAGCTTTTCACCTAACCCCGCAAACATGTCCGACCTCCTAAAGAATGAGTCTTTCCAAGAGAGGCACCATCTCATCTAGGCGACGACTCTCCAAAAGTGCCCTCAGGCGTTTTAGCTCTTGTTGCTGTTCGAGAAAGCGAGCCACTAAGAGTAACTTGCTTTCATAAAGCTCAAGCTGCATCTGGGCACGACGCACCGTGTCATGTACCCCTTGGCGAGTGACATTGAGCTCCGCGGCAATTTCGCCTAGGGACAAATTTTCCTCATAGTACAAACGACAGGACAGGAGCTGACGCGGGGTGAGCAGCGCCCCATAAAAATCTAGCAACAAGTTCATCCACACAAAATGCTCCATTTGCTTCCCACCTCAAGCACTTGACCTGCTCAAGGATACCAAGAGGCGCTGTCCTTGTCAAGCAAAAATACTTGACAAGGACAAAAGCAGCGATGGGGAAAGGAAAGGGGAGCGAAGGGGTTTTTCTGCTCGAAGTGGGCGGAAGAAGGGGCGTAGTGGGACGAAGGGGAAGGAGGGAGTTTGCTGCTCGAAGTGGGCCGTAGATAGGGCGCAGTGGGACGAAGGGGAAGGAGTTTTGCTACAGCAATACGGAATGCATCGTCCAAAAACTATCGGCATCATCTCTCCCTCCCCTTTTCGCCCTCTTTTC
>QLUC01000057.1 GCA_018725275.1 Bacillota bacterium
CGCTGCCCGCCACCCACATATTTTCGACCCCAACATAGCACCAGGTGGCGGGGTAATTTGCCAGGATGGGGCTATCGGTGGCTATGCGCATGGCCGCACTCGTCCCGATAGAAAGCGTCATGAGGTCTTCGCCAAAGCCCCCCGCTGCCACATGGTTCATGCAGCCATCGGCCCCGGTTATGAGAACCGGCGTACCTGCCGGAATTCCCAGGATGGCGGCAGCCGCTGGCGTTAAAGGGGCCGTATATTCGGAGCCCACTAACCTAGGCAGCATTTGTTCACTGACACCTGCCAGACGGAGCACTTCTTTGTCCCAGGCGAGAGAATGCAAATTGAGAAAGCCGCTGGCGGAAGCCGTACTATAGGAGACAGCCAACTCGGCCGTCAATGTGTAGAAAAGATAGTCCGGCATGGAGGCGATATAGGCGACACCTTCCGTGTTGCCCGTTTCGCGCTCGTGAATGTACTTCCAGAGAGTGTAGGTAATATGGATAGGGCAACCGGTTCGCTGATATAAGAAGTTGTAGAGGGCCTGGTCGCGGCGGTACTTTTCGGTCGTGGGCGAGGCCTTGGTATCTGCCCAGGTGCTCAGCCGTCCCACCGCTTGTTTTTTGTGGTCAAGCATCAAGAGCGAATGACTCCAGATGCTGCAAGTGGCGACCATATCAACCTCGGTAATGCCCTTTTGCTCTAGCAGCTCCCGCCCCACCTGCAGCGTTTCCCACATCAATTGCTCGGCATCGTACGTTATCGTATCGCCGGCATCGCTCGAGTAATTCTTGGGCAAAATACCGATGATACCGGCGGCATCATCGTACAACAAGGCCTTGGCAGATGCGGTGGAGGCCTCAATAACTAACAACAGCATCTCTCAATCCCCTTTGCCCTAATTGTTAAACCTGGCTTTGGTCGCCCAGAGACCGATGGCGGGGTTACTAATGTAGAAGATTTCCTCTCCACGCACCAAGTTCAGGCCCTCGCGCAAGTTCTGGCAGTCATACTTGCTTAGAGCTATATCCATGGGCAGGTAGTCGTACTTGAGCGACCTGACCATTTCCGGCGACATTCTGCCTGGCGCATAGGTGATCTTAAAACGGCCCTCACTCGAACCATGGATGAGATGAGCGGCGACGGACAGATTATTCGCTAGTTCAGCATCCTCGCTCACTGCCGCTAGCACATCATGCTGTGCCAAGTAACCAAACTTCTTAATCAGGCGGTCATTTTCTTGGTCCTCACCGCAGCCGGCGAGGGCCGGGGCGATGACAATCAGTTCCCCGCCATCGGCAATCGCCATTCGCGTGCGATACACGGCCTTGTTGCCCACCCAAGTGGTCTTAAATTTCTCAGGGTCAAGGTAGACCACCACCTTCGGCAGCGGTTGGTCTAAAAAGTGATGTTCTGCGCGGCACTTACCTTTGGCCATCTCGGCAAAGAGCTCGTCGCCTGTACCGATGGCCAGCGCCTGAACTTTGAGCATGGCTTCGTCTACCGTCGTCACGGTCAAAACATAGACGATGGGCACATTGGGCAAGAATTGGTTGACGGCATAATTGTAAAGTCGACGCACCGGGTTATCGACCCGGCCCATAATTCGCTCCATTCCGTACAGAGCCCCCAAGTAGTGGCTTTGATTGATCATGTTGCTGCCGCCACAACCCACCACGATGTTCTTCGTGTAGTTGGCAAAGCCGGCCACCTCATGCGGCACCACCTGCCCCACCGAGATCACTAGGTCATAGGCCGGGTCAAGCACCCTCTTGTTGACGTCAACGGCAATGCCATTTTGCATCAAGCCGCCGGAGATGCTCGCGACGAAGCTCGCGGCAACTTCCCCAACATTGACCGTATCCTGTCGCCAGTCATGCACTAAGAACCTATCTAAGGGGAGGTCGCCGTACATCTTCTTGATTTCGGCTGTCGACATGGGTGTATGTGTTCCCAGGGCGGGCATGATGTCTACCTCGGCCTTGGGAAATTGCCGCCACAGCATATTGACGATGGGACCGGCATAGGAACTCGAGCGGGATATATCCGGCGGCACGATGAGCACTCGGCCGGGCCTATCAAAAGCCTTAAAATATTCTAGTAGTGCGGCCTCGATGGCTACATCTGGCAAACCCCCACTCGTGGTCGCCGGCAAATGAATGTTATTCGGAAACACCGCCCCCTACACCCCCGAGTAGGCCGCAAAGGCCCCGTCGATGGGAATGACCGCGCCATTGACGAAGGAGGCCGCATCGGAGCAGAGAAAGAGCACCGCACCCAAGAGATCGTCCACGGCCCCATATCTGCCCATGGGGGTGGCCGCCAGCACCTGCTGCCCGCGCGGGGTAGGCTCGCCCGTGTTTATGTCGGTCAAAAGGTACCTGTTCTGCTCGGTGAGCAAAAACCCCGGGGCAATGGCATTGACCCTAATCTCTTTGGAATATTCTTGGTTAAAGTGCACCGCCAGCCAGGCGGTAAGGTTAGAAACGGCAGCCTTGGCCGCGCTGTAGGCGATGGTGCGGGTGAGCGGGGTGTAGGCCGCCATGGACGAGATATTAATGATTACTCCTTTTTGTTTCTCCACCATGACTTTGCCAAAAACTTGACTGGGAAGCACCGTCCCCAAAAAATTCAAGTCCATCACCATGCGGATATCTTCGGCCGTTAAATCAAAGAAGGTCCGCTCCGCACCGGTGGTCGCGCGGGGCATATTTCCGCCCGCTCCATTGATGAGGATGTCGACAGTGCCAAATTCATGCAGGATGTGGGAACGAGCCGCCTCTAAAGAGGGCTTCGCGAGCACATCCACCCCGAGCCCTAGGGCCGAACCGCCCTTCCGCCGGATTTCGGCGGCTACGCCTTCCGCCGCGTCCGCCCGGAGGTCGAGAACTGCTACCTTGGCTCCGTTGCCCGCTAGAGATAATGACATGCCGGCACATAGCACTCCCGCTCCACCGGTTACCACCGCTACCTTGCCGCGTAAATCTACTTTGAGGTCCACCCTAGTTTCCACCTCTCCCCGTCACGCCCGCGCTAAGACGCTTTTGATTTTGACCCGGGCATTTTCTAAGTGCATTTCCACACACTGGCGCAACTTTTGCTCGTCCTGATTGACCAAGGCCCCATATATTTCTTCATGCTCTTTGACCCCGGCAATGGTTTCTTCTTTATCTTGGCGACCATAGATATAGTAGGCATAGGCATGAGTGCCGAGGTTGTCGTAAACCTGCGCGGCGCGCCTGTTGCCGGAGCAACCGAGAAACATGCGATGAAATTCGTAATCAAGAGTGTACACTTGAAAATAGTCGTTAATGTCAAGCCCATGCTGAACCAGCAATTTATGCTCATCGAGATTCTCCACGAATTGGCGCTGCACAATGGGGTCCTGCTTAAAATTATGCAAAATATTTCTGGTATAGTATGTCTCGATCATTTTTCGCATGTCTAGCAATTCATCTATGTCGGCGAAATTGATGCTTTTTACATTGACGCCCCGCCGCGGGGTGCTCTCAATGAGCCCTTCGGTAATCAACCTGTTTAAGGCCAGCTTAATGGGCGTCTCGCTGATGCCATAACGCTCATGCAGCTCCCTCGTGATGAGCTTCTGCCCCGGCAAGAAGGCTCTTTCGGTAATATCGCGCTTTAGTGCCTTATAGGCAACATCGACTAAGGTATGGTTTTGATAGTGTTTCGTGTCCATAAGAACTGCATCCCCTGTCTTGTACTTATTTTGGATTTTAAATTTAAAATCTTTTATGGGTATTTTCTTTGTTCTTTACGCAATTCCTGCTTTTCTAAAACTTTTCTTAAAAATATTTTTAAGCACAAAAATCCCCCTCCGTACGGCGGAGAGGGATTTTAAGTTTCGGTATCTACCGGTCAGCTCACTCCCAGAGGTCCTTCGTTATCGTCCTACTGCGACTCGCGTCGCCGCAAGGTCACCAGGTCATAGGCAATGGGGATGATATAGAGGGTCAGCAAAGTCGACACCGCCAGGCCACCTATAACCGCTATCGCCATCGGCCGCTGCATCTCAGCTCCGGAACCCGAGGACACGGCCATGGGGACAAGTGCCAAAATGGTGGTGAGTGCGGTCATGAGGATGGGTCGCAGCCTAGTTCCCGCCGCCTCGATGAGGGCCTCGTGGACACTCTGCCCGCGCGCCCGCACCTGGTTGACGTAGTCCACCAGCACAATGGCGTTATTGACCACTATGCCCGCCAGGATAATAATCCCCATAATGGAAGGCACGCTGAAGGTCTGACCGGTGAAGAACAAGGCATAGAGCACGCCGATGACCGCCAGGGGCATACTGAACATGATGATAAAGGGATAGAGCAAGGACTCAAACTGAGCCGCCATGACCATATAGACCAAGAGAATGGCGAGGATTAAGGCCATGGTCAGGCCGGAAAAGGCCTCTTCCATCTCAATCAAGTTGCCGGCCATCGCGACGCGGTAATCGGCAGGCAAGGCAAATTTGTCGAGCTCGGCTTGGATGTCCTCACTGACACTTTGCAAATCTCGTCCGGCAACAGTGCCCGTAATCGCGACATAGCGCTGATTAGAGCGGCGAGTGATGGCGGCCGGGCCGACCGCCTGTTCTATAGTAGCCACTTGCCCAAGCCTGACCACTTGTCCCCGCGGCGCTGCCACCATGAGGTTCTCGAGGTCAGCCACGCTTTGGCGCGCCGTCGCAGCCAGACGTACCTGCACGTCTATCTCACGGCCATCCCTAGAAATGCGCGAGACTGTTTCGCCTTGGAAGGCAGTGCGCACCACGGAGGCAATGCTCGCGGTCGATAGCCCTAGGCGGGCAGCCTCTTCGCGGTCAACCCGCACTAAAAGTTCGCTGGCACCACCTTGCATATTGTCGGTGACGTCGCTGACACCTTCAATGGTAGCCATGAGTTCTTTCAGTTGTTCGCTATACTTCTGCAGTCCATCCAGGCTCCGCCCCGCCAGATGTAGTTCGATGGAATCGCCACCCATGCCCATGGCGCCTCCGCCCATGCCGCCGGCACTAGATGCCAAGATTGTGGCACCGGCAAAGTCTTGGTACTTGGCATTTAACTCCGCCGCCAAATCAGCGCCACCATGACCGGGCCTTAAGACCACAGTGAAGACCGCGCGGTTGGCTCGTCCCGTAGGGCCGCCCATAACTACGCCGCGACCACCCCCGGTAGAGCCTATTGCTACCGAAACAGCTTCTATCTCCGACCGGGTGAGTAAATATTCCTCTACCTGAACTGCCACAGCGTCGGTTTCCGCAAGCGCGCTGCCCTCGGGCAAAGTAGCGGTCAGGCTAAGTTCGCCCTGGTTCATGGTGGGTATAAATTCGCCCCCGATACTCCCAAAGGTCAGCAAGCTCCCCGCAAGCAAGGCCACGGTAACCCCCAATACCACTAGTTTTTTGTTTAGCGCCCAAGCGAGAGTGCGCTGGTAAAAAGTTTGTTGCTTGCTAGACGCCTTGACGGCGCGCCGCTTGTTCTTCAAAATGGTGGCCGATAGCATTGGCACCACGATTAGCGCAACGGCCAAGCTGGCCAGGAGCGAAAAACTGACCGTCAGCGCCAGCTCCCTAAACATCATCCCAGCCAGGCCCCCCACGAAGGCAATGGGCAAGAACACCGCCACCGTGGTGAGGGTGGAGGCGGTGATGGCCATGGCCACTTCCTCTGTGCCGCGGCGCGCGGCGGTAAGGCGGTCGGCACCCTCCTCCTGATGACGGAAAATATTTTCTAAAACCACGATGGAATTGTCCACCAACATCCCTATGCCCAAGGCCAGTCCCATGAGGGTCATCATGTTCAAGGTGAGTCCGCCGAAATACACCAAGGCAAAGGTGGCGACCACGGAAATAGGCACCGACAGGGCGATAACAATGGTGGTGGTGAGGCTCTTCAAGAACACCAGCAAGACTAACACCGCTAAAAAACCTCCGTAGATGGCACTGCGGCCCACCGCACCGATGGCCTGCTCGATGAAGCGGCTCTGGTCCTGGGTGGCGACAATCTGGAGGTCGGGGAAGTCCGCCCTAATGGCGTCAAGCTCGGCCTTGACGAGGTTGGCAACTATGACTGTGTTGGCGTCAGACTGCTTCTGCAAGCGGAGCGACACACTGGGCATCTTGTTTAGGCGCGACAAAGATTGGGAGAGCGTGTTGACCTCCTCCACCTGGCCGACATCCCTAAGCAATACCGGCTCGCTTATAGGAACAATTGGCAATTGGGGCATGACCCCGGGGCGCGTTGGGGTCGTCGGCAAAGCCGTCGGCAAGATACGCATGCCCACAACTAAATTTTCGATTTCGCTGATGGAGGTCAGCTGCCCGACGCTGCGGATGAGGTATTCCTCGCCATCCACCATGAGCGTCCCCCCCGGCAGGTTAAGGCTGGCGGTACGCAGGGTGCCCGTGACCTGGGGCAAAGCGATGCCATATTCCTCTAGCTTCGTCGGGTCGAGACTGACAGAAATGGCCAGCTGATGCCCACCGCTGACATTAATCGAGGCCACCCCCTCGATGCGCTCGAGCCTCGAGGCTAGGGTGAAGTCCACGAGGTCACGCAGTTCCGCTGACGAAAGGGTGCTAGAACCGATGTCGAGCGCCATGACCGGCATGAGGGAAGGGTCGAATTTGATGACCGTGGGTGCGCCGACTTCGGCCGGTAGCATTCGCCTGACCATGTCTATTTTTTCGCGCATCTCTAAGGCGGCAAAATCCATATTCGTGCCCCAGTTAAAAGCCAACAAAATGACGGTCTGGCCTTCCGAGGAGGTAGAGGATACTTCGCGGATATTGCTTACCGTGGCAAGAGTGGCTTCTAAGGGCCTTGTCACCAAGGTCTCGATCTCTTGCGGGGCGGCCCCGGGCAGCGAGGCGATCACCGCGGCCATGGGGAATTGCATATTAGGAAGCAAATCCACCGGGGTGCGGGTGTAGGACATACCCCCGATGACCATAGTCACCAAGACGAGCATAAGAACGGTTATTCTTCTAGTTGTAGCAAAACGAGCGATTGACAATTGATTTCCTCCTTACATATGACCAAAATGCTATTTTAGCGGAGAACAACTTCGACGCTGGTGCCCTGGCCAAGAGTGCCAGACAACGCTACTTCGCCTTGGTGCATTTCAATAATGCGTTTGACGATGGCCAGCCCTAGGCCATTGCCCGCTGTTCCCCGAGACTTATCGGCCTGATAAAATTTTTCAAAGACGCGACCTTGATTTTCCGGCGCAAGGCCTACCCCGTAATCCCGAATGGTGCAGATTGTTTTTCCCTGAGCCTGGGTGAGGGCAATTTCGAGCCTACCGCGGACATGGGAAAACTTAATGGCGTTGTCGAGAACATTGATCCACACTTGGTAAAGCAATTGTTCATTACCGAAGTATAATACCTCATCCAAGTCGACTTCTATCTCGAGCGCCTTCGCGGCCCACTGCCCCTCTAGGAGCAATACCGCCTTGCGCAACTGTTCATCAAGGCGAAATGTTTGTCGCTCGAGAGATTCGGTTTCGTTCTCCAAACGGTTGATGAGCAAGATATTGCTCGCCAACTGCGCCAGGCGCTCCGCCTCTTCGGCAATAAATGCTGCGCATTCTTTTCGTTCCGCCTCATCTGCACTCTCGCCGAGGAGTTGGGCATAGCCCTTAATGGCCGATAGCGGAGTCTTAAACTCATGCGAGATAGCGGTTATGAAATCACTCCGGAGCATCTCTATCTTTTGCAGTTCCTTGGCCATAAAGTTAAATCCGGCGATGAGCTTGCCCATCTCGTCCCGGCGCACTTCAGTGATGGCCACATTAAAATTGCCCTTCGAGATCTCTTTCGTGGCGAGACTCAGTTTTTTGATCGGGCTGACGAGATAGTTAGCGGCAAAGAGAATCATCACTGAGCCGACTATTAAAGAGGTCACATTGACTGTGGCGATAATGCTCCGAAAATTGAACATCACCTTGCTTAAATCGGGAGCGACAAAGAGATACTGCGCAGTCTCATTTTTGCCGAGGCGCACTATCGCGGCCGGCATGATGAAGTGCCCACGGCGCAAAGTGCGGCTTTGGATTTCATCGACCTCTTGCAGGAGGGTAAAGTCTGCGGCGGTGAAGTATTTGTACACCAGGCGATTCTCGCGCAGTTCGCCGATGTTCGCATAGATGGAAGCCCGAAAGTATCCGGTGCGGAGCAAGGTCGGTATCTGATTGGCAGATAAGGCCCCCTCGGCATGCAAGGTCTTGAGGTGGCTCACTACATCGACTAAGGTCTCATCGGCCTCGGTCAGCACTCCCCGCTCCGTGGTGAGCACAAACAACGAGAACACTATGAGATTGCTGATAAAAAGGATGGCAATGAGCATGCCGACTAATCGGAGATAAAAAGAGCCTCTCATATTGGTCGCTCCGCCTTGTAGCCCAACCCGCGCACCGTAATGATTTCGAACTCCGGGCGATGCGAGAACTTCTCGCGCAGGCGCTTAATGTGCACGTCCACGGTGCGCTCGTCGACCTCGCTGTCGAGGCCCCAAATTTCGTCTAAGAGGTCACGCCGGGTGAAAATTTTTTTGGGTGAGGCGAGTAGTTTATACAGCAGGTAGAACTCCTTCTTCGGCAATAGTTGCCCCACCACCCCTTCGCGCACCACGAGAGTTTCGTAGTCAAGCTCTATCTCGCCCATGACAATCTTCTTCTCGGCATGAATCTTGGCCCGCCGGAGCAAGGCCCTCACCCGGAGGACCAACTCTCCCATGTCCACAGGCTTAACCATGTAGTCATCAATGCCCGTATCAAAGCCCTTTTTCTTGTCTAGATAGGCTTCTTTGGCGGTGACCATCAATATGGGCATGGTCAGGCCGGCCTTTCGCATAGTTTCCACCAGCTCGTACCCGTCCATGCTGGGCATCATGATGTCCACCACCAATAAATCCATGTGCTGATGCTCCAAAGACTCTAGCGCCTCTTTGCCGTCCTGGGCATGGTGCACCACGAAACCCTCACGCCGCAGATAGATCTCCATCAGGCGGCGAATCTTTTCATGGTCATCCACAAGCAGTATGTTTATCACGCTATCCCCCCTGCCCTTGGCTGAAATCCCACCGGGGCACCGCTTACCGCCCCTATAGTAGCAATGATTTATGAACTCATTATGAACTGTTGGGGCCAATCGCGCCATGGCCACAAAGAAAAACCCCGCCTTGTCGCAGCAAGACGAGGTAACTCTAGAAATGTCGCCGATAATTGCCCACTACGGCAGTGACCCCCAAGAATGCTCCCACCAGCGTCCGTTTATTGCCCCACCTCAACCATAAACTTATACCTATCCGAACGATAGAGCGACCTGGCATATTCAACCGGAATACCGTTTTGGTCAAAGGTCACTCTCTCGCGCAAGAGCACCGGCATGCCACTGGGCATTTCTAGCAGTGCCGCCTCCCGCGCCGAGGCAACCTTGGCCTCCAACGTTTCAGCCGCGGCGCATAAGGTGACATTGTACCTGTCGCGCACAATATCATAGAGGGAGCCCTGAGATACCTCAGTCCTTAAGGTGAGGAACGCGGGAAAGCGCCCTGCCGGCAAATGAGATATTTCAAGGGCCATTGGTTCCTCGTCTGCCAACCGCAGCCTTTCGATGACAATGACTGCTTCCCCGAGGCCAATCCTTAAGGATTGAGCCATCTTCTTGTCCGCGCCCTGCACTTCGAGTGCTATGAGCCTCGCTGCCGGCCTGAACCCTCGCTTCCTCATGTCTTCAGTAAAGCTGGTCAGCTTGCTCAACCCTTGCTCCACCTTGGGGCGAGCGACAAATGTTCCCAGCCCCCTTTTGCGGGTCAAGAACCCCTCATTGACCAGCTCACTCATGGCTTGGCGCACCGTGAGCCTGTTGACGGCGAGTTTCGCTGCCAGTTCGCGCTCGCTTGGCAGCTTGTTCCCCGGCATGAGCGTCCCATTGTCAATAGCCTTCATCAGGCAGGACTGAATTTGAAAATAGAGCGGGACGGGGCTATCTCCATCCAGCGCCATTGCTGTATAAACGTCGATCATCCTGGACATGCCTCCTACCAATATTTCTAGGATGCAGAGCGCAGATCACCGATCGTCTGTCCGAAAGTTGCCTTCCTGAATAGCCGTCCTGATAAATCCGACCCCGACGCTAAGTCTGGCTTCCGCTTCTACCTTAGAGCAATTGCACTTAATCATAACGATGGCCGTCTTTACTTTGAAGTTAGCCTCCCTCAATGCTTGGCTCGCAGTGTCATAATCGCACTCGCCAACTTGCATAATAATCTTTTTGGCGCGTTCAATCAGTTTTAGATTTGAAGGATGTAGATCAGCCATTCCCGTGGGCGATTCTACGCGGCTGACTCAGCTCTCACTTTGTCCGTAATGTTTGCCTTGCCCCCTGGCACTTTGCTATACTGGTATAGACCACTATACCAGTATAGCAATACTTCTCTCTTTTTCTGTACATTCCTGCTCGATAGAAATATATTTCAGTTAATTTGCGCTTTTCTCACTTAAAGCCGTACACTTCTTATTAGAGGGGAGAGGTCCTCATGCCAGCTATCATCAATGCCCAAATCATCGTCGGCGACAAAGTACTGCCCAACCACTGCCTAGTCTTTAATGAGCAAATTGTGGCCATCGCCACCTGCGACGCCTTACCGACCCATCAGCTAGCG
>QLUC01000058.1 GCA_018725275.1 Bacillota bacterium
GCTGACTTAGTCCTACTGGAGGGTGACATCGAAGCGGTCCCGCCTCTGGGAATTAAGAACATGCGAGTGAAAATGACCATGGTGGCGGGGCGAGTAGTCTTCGAGCGATCATGATAAAGCAACTAATTATCAATGCCGACGATTTCGGGTTCACTTGGGGTGTTAGTCAGGGCATTGCCCTGGCCATGCAGCACGTTGTGACCTCCACCACCATTATGGGTAACTCTCCCGACCTGCCACGCCACCTGGAGTTGCTCCAAGGTTTATCGCATCGCGGATTCGGTGCACACCTTGTGCTGTCGGCTGGTGCTCCTGTCCTGCCGAGTGAGCAGGTCCCAAGCCTCGTCAGGAACGATGGCTCTTTCCACCGCGATTTTCGTCAAGCTACGAGAATGGCAAACCCAAGAGAAGTCCTCCTCGAATGGCGTGCGCAAATGGAGAGGATCAGGCAATGTGGCGTAAGATTAACGCATATTGACAGTCATCACCATGTTCACTTGGCTCCGGAACTAACGCGGGTCGCTATTCAACTGGCAGAGGAGTATGCTATCCCGGCTATCCGCAGGTTGACTGTGGGTGATGTGTGCCGGGAGGCAGGTTTGTTGCGTAACGTAATGTTTTTGCCGTCCGTAGCCCGCTCGGCTATGTACATAGGTCAAAGTGGCCTCAAGTATCCGGAGAGGTTAATGTCACTTAGCGAACGCCATTTAAGTGCCCTCGCCAGACTAGCGCCTGGTATCTATGAGATGTTCTGCCACCCCGGATTTGTGGACCAGGAACTGGAGAAAAGAAGCTCCTTGTTGTACGGTAGAGAAGAGGAGCTTCGCCTGCTTACAGCGCCGTCATTCGCCGAACGCTTACGCCAGAGCGGAGTCGAGCTGGTGAATTATGGTATTTTTGGGGGGTGAGAAAAGTGGCTCTGCATCGGCGCGTAGGGTTGGCACTAGGTGGTGGGGGAGCGCGAGGCATAGCTCATATTGGGGTGTTGGCTGAACTAGAAGCGGAAAATATCCCGGTGCACTTGATTGCGGGCACGAGTGCCGGCAGTTTAGTTGGAGCCCTTTATGCGGCAGGACTCTCGCCTGACCAGTTGTTGGCCCTAGCTCAACGCACCACTTGGCGAGACCTAGTGCATCTGACGCTGCCGAGAGTGGGTTTGGTCAATGCGGAGCCCATGCAGACCTTGCTCAATGACATATGTGGCAATGGCAACATTGAGGATTTGCCAATACCATTTGCTGCCGTGACCTGCGACTTAGTGACAGGCCAAGAAGTCGTTATAACTAAGGGTAATATTGCTGCGGCGGTGCGCGCGAGTTGTTCTATCCCCGGGATCTTTGTGCCTGTCCCTCATGGAAACCATCTCTTGGTGGACGGTGGTTTGGTGAACGGTGTGCCGGTGAGCGTGGTTAAAAATATGGGGTCCAATCTGACCATTGCCGTGCGGTTGAATCAAGGGGTGACTCCATCTCAACATCTCCACAATATTTTTGGTATTCTCGCCCAGGCAGCCGAAATTGTGCAGCGCTCCCAGTACATGGCGGAGCCTGACATTCTCATTTCTCCCGACATAACCAATCACTCTATGGCCGATTTAAATCGAGTGCTTCCGGCCTATTTTGCCGGTAGGGCGGCAACCCAAGCTGTTTTGCCCGACATCTTAGAAAACATGCGAAAGAGGGGATAGAGTTGAATTCCATTGCCATTATCGGGGGTAGCGGTGTCTATAGCCCAGAGCTACTAGAAAAACCAATAGTGAAGACTGTATCCACGAAGTACGGACAGGCCTCTGTGGTTACCGGTCAATTCTTAGGGCGTGACATTGTTTTTATGCAACGCCATGGGCAGGGCCACAAGACCCCACCCCATATGATTAACTACCGGGCCAACATAGCTGCCCTCGCCCAGCTCGGGGTGAAGTATATTCTCGCGACCACGGCAGTAGGTAGCTTGAACCCCGATTTACCGCCGGGAACATTAGTACTGAGCGACCAAGTGCTAGATTTTACCAGAAATAGACCGGTAACCTTTTTTGACGGTGAAGAGAGGGGAGTCATCCATGTTGATTTCACCTATCCTTACTGTCCATCTTTGCGCCAGCAAGTTCTGTGTGCTGCCGGGGAATGCGGCCTGCCCTTAGTTGACGGCGGGACTTATGTTTGTTTTGAAGGCCCCCGTTACGAGACAGCAGGGGAGATACGGATGTTTCGCCAGCTAGGCGGCGACATAGTGGGCATGACTGCTATGCCGGAGGCGATTCTCGCCCGCGAAGCAGAAATGTGTTATGTGGGCGTTTCTATGGTCACAAATTTCGCCGCAGGCATTACTGCGCGCTCACTTTCTCACGCCGAGGTGCTCGATTGCATGGCGGCTAATGCGGTCAGATTGCGCAGTCTCATGGAGAAGAGCCTGATGACAATTGACTCTCTGCATAGTTGCACTTGTCATTCTGCGGTGACGGCGGAATCTGCAGAACAATAATAAGGAGGCGTTTAGAATGATAAGAACTAACAAAGATAAGCTAGTGATGATTAGCGTGCAAGGGGAGATTTGTCATCCTAAGGCAGTGGCCCCATACCGGGTCACTGTCGAGGGCCGTCCGGTGGTGTTGCCCGGGACTGGTGGAATCACCTACAGTCACAAGATCGGGGATTCATGCATGGATTTGGCTGGAGATCATGTGGAGCCGGGAGTATCGGCGACGCGATCTATAGAGAATGAAAATGGCGGCTTCAATACCCTAGCCTGTGTGGGTAACGTAGCGAAAGTAGTGAGTGGAGATGCTAAGAATGCCTTGGGTTACGTTACGGGGACCCACGGCGGAGCTGAGCATGTGCTCATGTATTTTGGCAAAGAAGCGTTGGAGAATCTCGCCGTTGGTGACAAAATACTCGTAAAAAGTATCGGACAAGGCCTCAGGTTACTCGACTTTCCGACTATTGCCGTCATGAACCTAGACCCGGAGTTGCTTACAAAGATGGGCATGCTAATCTCGGCTGATGGAAAGTTGGAGGTGCCGGTGGCAGCAGAGGTGCCCGCATACTTGATGGGATCAGGCATTGGTGCTAATACCGCTTATCGGGGGGATTACGACATTATGACCCACGATAAAGCAGCATACGAAAAATTCAACCTAGGCAAACTCCGCTTTGGCGATATTGTGGCCCTCATGGATTGCGATACGATGTATGGGCGGGGGTACTTGTCGGGTGCCGTAACTATCGGTGTGGTGATACACTCTGACTGTGTATTGACAGGCCACGGGCCAGGCGTAACAACTCTCTTGACCTGCAAGGAAGCACTCATTCGTCCGGTAATCACCGAGAAGGCGAACATAGCCGATTACCTTGGCGTCTAGGACAAAGCTAAAGGCTACCCGCGTATGGGTAGCCTTTAGCTTTTTTGATGGTTACATTAGGTACTCTAAGAACAGAGAAGCGATGGAGAAGAAAATCAGCAGGCCGGTTGCATCCTTGATCGAGGTCACCATGGGGCCTGAGCCATAGGCGGGATCAAGCCCTAATCTTGTAAATAGGAGGGGTATAAGCGTGCCGAAAATAGTTCCGACGGTGACCGTAGCAAACATTGCTGTTCCCACGACGAAGCCTAGCATAGGCAGTTGCTGCCAAATGGCGACCACTATACCTATCGTAACGCCACACACTGTGGCCATTGCGAAGCCAACCTTTACTTCCTGGGCAAAGTAGCCCCATTGTTCCCTTTTTTCAATTTCTCCTGTCGCTAGGCCGCGTACAAAGACCGTGGAGGCCTGCGTAGCAGCATTCCCGCCCATGTCCATGATCACTGGGATGAAAAGGGCCAAGATTACCACCGTCTGGATCGCTTCGGTATATGCACCGACAATGCTTCCACTGAGCAGGCCGGCAAAGAGAGTGATAACCAGCCAGGGCAGACGCTGAGCGACTTTCTTAAAAACCGGAGCAGCAACCGGGTCAATGTTCTCCATGCCTGAAGCGCCCCGGCTACGGTAGATGTCCTCTGTTGCTTCTTCTTGCAGAACGTCAAGGATATCATCCACAGTGATTATGCCAAGGAGATTCTGGCAAGCATCAACCACAGGCACGGCTAGGAGGTCATATTTAGAAACTATTTTGGCGACATCTTCTTGGTCCGCCTCAGGCGTCACCGTTATAAGATTATCTTCCATAATGCTTTGTAGGGTGGACGTTGGAGTGGCGAAAAGTAGTTGGCGCAAGCTGACTACGCCGACTAAGCGTTCTTGCGACGTGACATAGACATAGTAGAGGCTTGATTTTGACTCCGCCGTCAGACGTAGGGAGGCGATGGCCTCATCGGTGGTCTGATGCTGGTCAAGGGAGAGAAACTCTGTCGTCATCAAACCGCCCGCGGTGTTCTCCGGATATACCAGTAGTTCCTTAATTTCTTTGGCTTCGTCAAACGGCATGAGACTCAATACAGCTTGGGCTTCAGCGGGGTTTAATTCGCCGATAAAGTCGGCAATGTCGTCTGAGGACATCTCGTCAAGAATTTCCGTGGCCTTTGCCGGGTCAAGTTCGGCCAGGAGTGGCTGCTGCATCCTAGGTTCAAGATGTTCAAACACACGTGCGCCAACCTCATGGGATAGGCGCAGA
Organism: Bacillota bacterium; assembly: GCA_018725275.1. Lineage (GTDB taxonomy): Bacteria > Bacillota > UBA994 > UBA994 > UBA994 > BS524. The sequence goes on from QLUC01000058.1 coordinate 4,614, forward strand.
AACAGGATTATTTGGTCGGAGAGTTCTAGCTGAGCGAGAAGTTCGGCGAGGTCGGCCGGTTGCATCCCCTCGACTAGACGATCGAGAACAGAAAGTCGCCCGTGAGCGATCGCTGCCCTAATCTCGTGCAGAATGTTTTCTTGTGTCCAAGTCAATAATAACCCTCCTCATTTGCTAGCTAAGAGGGCCCTCACAGCGTAGGTGCATGTGGGGAGCCTCCGGGTTCCGCGACATCCGCTTTTCGACCTCCGTCTCCGTCCACATGCACCACCACCTTTCGTCTGTTCAGTATAGCACTGCGCGAATGACTAGTCTAGGTGCGATTGGTGTGGCGGAGGGTATCTTTGAGATGCCGGTGCCTCGCGGGGCGATACTTGGCTACCAGACCCCGACTTTTCTTGCCGCTGTCGGCGCGCTCAATGATGCCAAGTTCTTCGGCGAGTTCAAAGCGGTATTTTTCGACGTCCTCTGTTTGTTGTCTATGTTCTTTCATAATTTCACCTCACAGGCAGTATGCCTATTGATGAGAAATTGATGCTTCAAGGGCAGGATACTCTCTTTGTCTAGAGAATGTTATAAGGGTACAGAATTGAGTGCGGGGGAGGGAGACAACATGGAGAGCAAGGAATTCTTGAAGCTCATGGTTGAGCAAACTGGGGTATCAGGTTTTGAAAACCCGGTAGCTGAGGTAATAAAAAAGGCTTTCGCCACCGTGGCGGATGATGTCTGCACCGATGTCTTAGGAAATGTCATTGCCCGAAAGCAGGGTGAAGGCGACGAGCGGATCTCAATTATGTTAGCCGCTCATATGGATGAAATAGGGATGATGATTACCAAGATTGAAGAGGGCGGGTTTTTGAAGTTTATCGCCATCGGGGGCATAGACCAACGGACTTTGGTGGCCCAAGAAGTGAAAGTGCATGGCAAACGCGATGTTCTTGGCATTATTGGCATGAAACCGCCCCATTTGTTATCTCCGGAAGAAGTCGGCGCAGCAATTAAAATGCAGGACATGGTGATTGACTTGGGGCTCCCAATTGAACAGGTGAAGGAGTTAGTCACCGTAGGTGACTTGGTAACTGTGCATCGCCCGTTTATCGCCTTGGCGGGTGACTTTGTGGCGGGCAAGGCCATGGACGACCGGGCTGCGGTGGCCGTCCTTTTGGAGTGCCTGCAGGAACTGCAGAAAATACGCCACAAGGCTGATGTGTATGCGGTGGCTACTGTTCAAGAAGAAGTAGGGCTCAGGGGAGCTCTAGTGAGCACCTATCACATCGCGCCCCAAATTGGCATTGCCATTGATGTCTGCCACGGCGAAATGCCCGGAGTGCCGGAACAGGATACCGCACCTATGGGCAAGGGACCTAACATCGCTCTCGGCGCCAATATTCATCCCAAGCTGTATGAGCGCCTGGTTGAGGTGGCTAAGGAGCACAACATTCCTTATACCATCGACCCTGTGCCTGGGCCTTCGGGCACTGATGCCTGGGCTATGCAAGTAACCCGCTCCGGTGTCCCTACTGCCTTGGTGTCACTACCGCTCCGGTACATGCATACTTCGGTAGAGACCTTGTCGATGGCCGATGTGAAATCCACAGGGAGACTTTTGGCCTACTTTATTGCCAGCATAGATAAGTCATTCGTGGAGGGATTGTTATGCTATTAAAGAGGCTATCGGAGGCCTTTGGCCCTTCCGGATGTGAGGGCGAGGTCAGGAACATCCTCATGGAAGAGTTGGCTCCCCATGTAAAGGAATGGCGTAGGGACGCCCTAGGTAATCTCATCGCTGTGAAGGGTAGTGCCGGGGGACTACGCGTCATGCTCGCTGCCCACATGGATGAATGCGGGTTGATGATTTCGTCTATCGACCGCTCAGGACTACTGCGGTTTCGCAAAGTGGGGGGAATCGACGACCGAGTTCTAGTATCGAAGCATGTAATTGTGGGCTCGAAAAAGATTTCCGGAGTGATCGGCGCGAAAGCAGTACATCTGCAAAAGCCCGATGAACGGAATCAGATCATACCCCTGAGCGGACTGTATATCGATATTGGCGCCAAGAGTAAGGAGGACGCAGAGAAGTTAATAAAGATTGGCGATTATGTCGTCTTTGCGACGGAATATAAGGCGCTCAGCGACACAGTCGTGGTCGGGAAGTCTTTTGATGATCGTGCCGGTTGTGCTGTACTGGTAGAGGTGCTAAAAGATGAGTATGCGCTAGATATCTATGGTGCTTTTACCGTCCAGGAAGAGATCGGGCTGCGCGGGGCAGGAGTGGCAGCTTACGCCATAGAACCAGATCTCGCCATTGTGTTAGAGGGGACTACCTGCAGCGATATTCCGCCTAGCAAAGAATATGGTTACTGCACGACACTAGGTCAAGGTCCCGCCATCACCATTATGGATGCCTCCGTTATCTGCGACCGGCGCATGATCGCTGAACTGGTGCGAATTGCTAAGGACCATGATATCCCTTTGCAGTTCAAGCGTTCCGTTACCGGCGGCAGTGATGCCGGTAAGATTAATCAGACCAAGGCTGGGGTCCCGGTCGTTGTCATTTCGGTGCCCTGCCGCTACATTCATTCTCCAATTTCGATGCTCAACCTCACGGATTTCCATAACACTATTAAATTAGTAAAGCTGTTCCTGAAAAGCATAGCTGAAGGAGGGTTTGTATTATGAAGGAGCTCATCAAGAAAGTAGTCGAAACCTATGGTCCAGCCGGTAGCGAGGCGCAAATAAGAGAGTTAATTCGCTCTGAGATAGCTCCTTATGTCGATGAAATGCGGGTAGATGCTCTGGGCAATTTGATTGCCTTAAAGCGTGGGGGCGGCAAGAAACTCATGCTGGCCGCCCATATGGATGAAATAGGGATTATCGTCACTCATATTGATAAGAATGGGTTTCTGCGCTTCTTTCCGGTAGGGGGTTTATCGCCATTGACCCTAATCGGTAACCGCGTAATGTTTGAAAACGGCACCTTGGGGGTAGTCGGCGCAGAAAAATTAGAGGCGCAAAAGGACTTATCGCTTAACAAGCTATTCATTGACATCGGGGCCGCCTCGAAGACAGAAGCAGAAGTGAAGGTCGGCATTGGTGATGTGGCGTGTATGTCGCGCGAATTTGTCGACCTCGGTACGCGTTTAGTAGCTAAGGCGATGGACGACCGCATTGCCTGCGCTATCTTGATCGAAGCATTGAAAGCAGTTCGCGAACCTACTTATGATATTTATGCCGTGTTTACCACGCAGGAAGAAGTAGGGCTTAGAGGGGCAAGGGTTGCCGCATACGATATCACCCCCGACCTAGGCATAGCCATCGATGTAACCAGAACCGGCGATACACCCGAGTCTATCACCATGGATGTCAGTCTGGGAAAAGGGCCCACGGTGAAAATTCGTGATTCGAGCCTGCTCTGCACTCCTAGTGTACGCAAGTTCATGGAAGAAGTGGCCCAGCAAAATAGCATTATGTATCAGCTTGAAGTTTTAGAGGCGGGTGGCACCGACGCGGGGGCCATCCAACTGACTAAGGGTGGCATTCCGGCAGGCGTGATGTCCATCCCATGTCGGTACATTCATACAGCGAGCGAAATGGTAGATTACAGTGACGTCCAAAACGGCGTAAAACTACTCGTGGGGATTATGGAGACGGAATTCAAGGGCTAGATAATCTATGGAGGAAAACGCGCCCAAGGGGGCGCGTTTTTTGCACCACCTTTGTAGCAGCGTCATACTATGTACGGTCACATACTGCGTAAAAAGGGGGTGCATCCTATGACTGACCCGAGTTGGATGCAAGACAACCCGTCGCAGGTTTTAACAAACCAAGAGGAATCGGAGAAAAAAAGGCGAATACAACTAGGTCAAGAAGGTTCAGCGCAACCACTTTGTTTGAGAGGTGTTACTGTGGAATTTAGAAAACTTTCAAGGTACAAACTCATTGCCATGTGCGCATTTTTCCTTGTCGTCGGCCTGTTCCTCGGAGCAATTAGTCAATATGTTGTGGGGCCAAATTTAGCCATCGCCCTGTCGCGGCTTGGCCTGCCCATTAATCCCCAACTGTCAAAGCTCATTGCGGTGCAGAACTTGGTGCTGGAACGCCATGTGTCTACCGAGCTTGATCCAAACGTCATGATGGAAAACGCCATTCGCGGTATGTTGACGCGTGTTGACGGGGGTTACACCAGATATGAAAGTCCTGATGAGGCTAGAGAGACCACAGAACAAGGTGCAGGCGAGTATTCCGGCATAGGAGTTTCGGTGCGCATGGTTGAAGAACAAGTGCATATCGAAGCGGTCTTTCGGGGCACGCCTGCTCACCGAGCAGGCCTATTGCCACGAGACATTATTATCTCGGTCAATGGTGAAAACATCCGCGGGCTATTGTTGCGCGATATCACGGGCCGCATTAAGGGGTTGGTTGGAACGGATGTGGAGCTCACCATCTTCCGCCCGGCACTAAATAGCGCCCTAGAATTTAAGATTACCAGAGCGCGCATCATAGTTCCGGTCGTTGAATCTACCATTATTACTCCGAGGCTTGCTCATGTAATCCTCACTCAATTTACGACTACTGCTACTGACCAAATGCGACAGACGTTGCTTCGTTTAGAACAAGATGGCGTCAAGCATATACTGCTCGACTTGCGTTTTAATCCCGGCGGGCACACCTCGGTGGTGGAGGCAATAGCAGATTTTTTCCTCGACCCAAACCTAGTAATTTACAAGACTATAGACCGCGCCGGAGAAATAACCGAGTATAGAACCAGTCAACCCAAGCTTTTCACCGGCGATGTTTCGGTGTTGGTCAATCAGGGCAGCGCCTCGGCATCGGAAATTCTGGCGGGCGCTTTGCGGGATCATCGCCAGGCTAAAATCTTAGGGACAACTACTTTCGGTAAAGGCACCGTGCAGCAGGGGTTCTCGATTCTCGATGGATCTAGAGTTTGGGTAACAGTCCAGACCTACAGAACGCCGGCGGGGGTAGATATTAACAAGGCTGGTATCGTGCCCGACGTGGTTATCGAACCGGCACAACCTGCCGAGCCTACAGCTCCCGAACCAGTCGACACTCAACTTCGCGACGCGCTGAAGTATATTCAGGATAATCTCCTAAAGTAGATCATCGGACCAGGGAGGTGGAATTTCTATGCCCTTTATGAATTACTTGGTTGCACCGCTTTTCGCCTACCTGGTGGGGGCCATACCTACGGCCTATATTGTAGGACGAACACGCAATATAGATATCACCCGCCAAGGCAGCGGCAATGTGGGCGGTACGAACGCCATGCGCGTTCTGGGGGTCGGGCCGGGCATCGCGGTTGTAGTATGCGATTTGCTCAAGTCCGCTCTCCCTACATATCTGGCGATGCGACTAGGCGGTTTCGCCCCGTGGCAGGTGCTCATGATTGCTGGGGCTACGGTTATCGGGCATAACTGGTCGGTCTACATAGGCTTCAAAGGCGGAAAGGGCATTGCCTGCACAATCGGGGTAAGCGCAGTGCTCTATACGCCAGTCTTACTGATTTCTTTAGGCGTGGCTGCCTGTGTCATGTTCATTACGCGCTACGTTTCGCTAGGCTCGCTCCTCATGACGACTTTAATCCCTCTGCTTTTGCTTCTCTTGCGCTACGATACAGAATACATCATCTTTGCCACCTTGCTTATGGTGTTGGCATTCTATCGGCATCAGAGCAACATCGCCCGACTCCTAGCCGGCACAGAGAACAAAATAGGGAAGCACAAAACATAAAAAAAGTGCAAGTCTTCCTCTGGGAGGAAGACTTG